>JBILUM010000009.1:0-15025 GCA_044370995.1 Ilumatobacteraceae bacterium
CCCCCGACGGCTCCCCGAGCGAACCCGGGTGCTCACACGATGTCGCGTTCGACGTCACGGTCTTCGAGGCGCAGGATCGCCTCGGCGGCAAGATCCGCACCTCGCCCTTCGCCGGGATCGCCGCGGTCGACGAAGGTCCCGACGCCTTCCTCGCCCGCCTGCCGTGGGCGACCGGATTCGCCCGCCGGCTCGGTCTCGGCGACTCGCTGGTGTCGCCGGCCAGCGGTTCCGCCGCGGTGTGGTGGCACGGGCTGCAACCCATCCCGGAGGGTCTGCTGCTCGGGCTCCCCACCGATGTGATGAAGCTCGCCCGCACGAAGCTGATCAGCTGGCCCGGCAAGATCCGCGCGGCCACCGAGGTGCTGCGCGGCGCCACGTCGCTCGAGGCCGATTCGATCGGCGCATACGTGCGGGCCCGCTTCGGCGACGAGGTACACGAGCGGTTGGTCGATCCGCTGGTCGGGAGCATCTACGCAGCCGACACCGATCGCTTCAGCCTCGCTGCCGTCCCGCAGCTCGCCGACCTCGCCGGGAAGGGTCGCAGCGTGCTGCTCACGGCCCGCCGGACACCTGCGCCCACGGCGAGTGACGGGCCGGTCTTCTCCGCACCGTTGGGCGGCCTGGGTCAGCTGGTCGACACGGCCGCGGCCAGGATCGTCGAACTCGGGGGCACCGTCCGCGTCGGTCAGCCGTGCACGACCCTCGAGGCCGACGGGACCGGATGGCGTGTCGACGGCGAGCGTTTCGACGCGGTCGTGCTCGCCTGCCCGGCCGCCCAGGCCGCCCGGCTGCTCGCGACCAGCAGCGTGGCCACGGGCCTCGCCCGGATCGAGTACGCCGACGTCGTGATGGTCACGATGGCCGTGCCCGCGGCCGTCTGGCCGGAGCGGCTGCGCGGGCTGTCGGGCTATCTCGTGCCGAAGCCGATGCAGCACCTGGTGACGGCGGCTTCGTTCGGCTCGCAGAAGTGGACCCATTGGCGGGCGCCCGACGCGGGGACCGGCGAGCAGGTGGTGCTGCGCATCTCTCTCGGCCGTGACGGCCTGCCGGTGATGCACCTCGACGACGAACAACTCGTCGCCGCAGCGGTCAGCGAGGTGAGCACGCAGATCGGCATCGATCTGCAGCCCACCGCGGTGCGCCTCACCCGGTGGCAGCGGGCCTTCCCGCAGTACCGACCGCACCATCACCGCACCGTCGCCGACTTGGCGGCCGGCCTGCCCGACGGGCTCGTACTCGCGGGGGCGAGCTACCACGGGATCGGCATCCCGGCGTGCATCCGCTCAGCGGAGCAGGCGGCCACCATGCTGCGACAACGAACGCGAGCAGCGTTAGCATGACCGCATGAAGGGGCGGAGCCTTCGACTCGATCCCAGCGGCGAAGGGGCCACGACAGCAGCCACGACAGGCGCACGTCGGCGCCCCTCCCGACGTGCCCTGACCCGCATCGCCGTGCTCGTCGCACTCCTACCGTTCGCCTCGTCGCTCGCCGCCTGCGGTGGCGACGGCGGCCAGGCAGAGGCCGCGAGCCCGGTGCTGTCCGGCGAGGCCGCCCCTGCCAGCGCCGTCGTCGACGATCCCTCGCTCGTCGCGCCCACCACCGCAGCACCGAGCACCACCGTGGCGCCGACCCCGGTCGCCGAGGCGACGCCCGCGACGACCGTGCCGCCGACGGTGGTCGAGACACTCCCGGTCCCCGACCCGCCGCCCCCGCCGCGTGCCGACGAGCCCTATGTCGAACTCGGCCGTCTCCAGATCCCGAAGATCGGCATCGACGCGGTGCTCCTGCAGGGCATCACCCTCAACACCCTCGACCTCGGACCGGGCCACGGGCCCGGCACGGCGCTCCCCGGGCAGGTCGGCAACACCGTCATCGCCGGCCATCGCACGAGCCACAACAAGATCTTCCGCGACATCGATCAGCTCGTGCCGGGCGACGAGGTGATCTTCAGCACGTCCGATGGCGACTTCGTGTACCTGGTGCGCGAGACCACGATCGTGAAGCCCGACGCGATGTACATCGTCGAGCAGACCTACGAGCCGACGGCGACGTTGTTCGCCTGCCACCCGCCGGGCTCGACCCGCGAGCGCATCGTGGTGCACCTCGATCTGTCGACGGATCCGGCGACGCCGGACGCGCCGTCGTCCTCGATGGTCGCCCCGTCGGTGTAGGCCGCCACCAGTAGCCTGCGACCCCGATGTCCCGTCCTGCTCCCGCGCCCGGCGCGGCCCGCGCGTCCTCCGGCGCAGCCGCCCGTGCCCTTTCCGGAGCGGACGTCGCGGCGGCGGCACTGTCGCTCGGCGCCGGCTTCCTCGTCGCCCTGTCGTTGCCACCGTGGGGGTTCTGGCCGCTCGCGATCGTGGGCGTCGCCTTGTTCGAGGTGTCGCTCGGCGAATCGCCCACCGCACGGCAACGTTTCGTGCGAGGCCTGTTGTTCGGTGCGGGCTGGCTGTTCCCGGGCATGGGGTGGATGTGGTTCCTCACCGCGCCCGGCTACATCGTGGTGGGTCTGATGTTCGCCGCGCTCCACGGCCTTGCCGCGCTCGCGTCCCCCACAGGTCCGTGGCGCGTGATCGCCCGTCCGGCGGCGCACACGCTCGTCGAGGCGCTCCGGTTGGTGGTGCCCTTCGGCGGCGTCCCGCTCGCCACGCTCGCGATCGGGCAGGCCGCCGGTCCGTTGCTCGGCGTCGCCCGGGTGGGCGGCGTCCTCCTGCTCACCTGGCTGGTGTTCCAGCTCGGCTTCGCCCTCGCCGGGCCATCGCCGTACGTGCCGCAGATGGCCAAGCGGCGCGGGGCGCGCGCCGAACGCCACGGTGCGATCGCGTTCCTCTCGATCCTGGTGGTGCTCGCGGTCGCCGCGATCGCGCCGTCCGGTTCCGACACCGATCGCACGCTTCGTGTCGCGATCGTCCAGGGCGGCGGACCGCAGGGCACCCTCGCGATCGAGACCAGTTCGCGTGACGTGGTGGACCGGCACCTGGCTGCGACGGCCACCATCGAGGCCGGTTCCGCCGATCTCGTGCTGTGGCCCGAGAACGTCATCGACGTGGCGACCTTCGTCGACAGCGTCGAACTGCAGGAGATCGCTGCCGAGGCCCGTCGCATCGGCGCCCCGTTCGCGGTCGGCATCACCGAGGACGTCCCCCCGTCGCCCGGCGATGAGCTGGGCGGCTTCCTCAACGCCCAGGTGGTGGTCGATCTCGACGGCCAGGTCGTCAGCCGCTACGAGAAGGTCCGCCGCGTGCCCTTCGGCGAGTACGTGCCACTGCGCGGGCTGCTCGAGGCGGTCGGCGCGCCGGTCGACCAGATCCCCCGCGACGCCGTCGCCGGCACCGAGCCGGCGGTGCTCGACCTGCCCGACGGCACCCGTGTCGCGGTCGCGATCTCGTGGGAGATCTTCTTCGGCAGCCGTGTGCGCAACGGCGTCGGCAACGGCGGCGAGTTCGTGATGAACCCGACGAACGGGTCGAGCTACACCGGCACGGTGCTCCAGACCCAGCAGGTCGCGTCGAGCCGGCTGCGAGCCGTCGAGTCGGGGCGCTGGGTCACCCAGGCCGCGCCCACGGGCTTCAGCGCGTTCGTCTCGCCCGAGGGCGAGGTGTTCCAGCGCACGTCGGTGAGCGAGCAGGCCGTCATCACCCAGGAGATCACGCTGCGCTCTGGCACCACCTGGTACCGGGCGCTCGGCGACTGGCCGTTCTGGCTGCTGATCCTCGCTGCCCTGGGCGGGAGCCAGGTCGCGGTGCGCCGAAACCGCGCCGCAGCCCCGGCCACCCCCGCCGGTTGAGCCAGCGTCAGATCTCGATCAGCACCGTCACCGGGCCGTCGTTCACCAGCGCGACGCGCATCTCGGTGCGGAACCGGCCGGTCGCCACGGTTGCGCCGAGCTCACGCAGCCGTGCGACGACGCGGTCGACCAACGGTTCGGCGTGTTCGGGGCGTGCCGCCGCGATCCAACTCGGCCGGCGGCCACCGCCCGTGTCGCCGTAGAGCGTGAACTGGCTGACGACGAGCACCTCGCGGGTGGTGTCGGCCACCGAGCGGTTCATCACGCCCGCCTCGTCGTCCATCACGCGCAGGTGCCAGATCTTGTCGGCCAGCTTCACGGCGTCGGCCTCGGTGTCGTCGTGAGTGACCCCGACGAGCACGCACAGTCCGGCGCCGATCGATCCGACGATCTCCCCGACCCGCTGATCGCCGCCCTCGCCGCCCTCGGCCGGCATCACCGTCACGGATGCGTCACGAACGCGCTGTACCAGTCCTCGCATGGTCCGATGTTGCCAGACTGCTGCCAGACAGCTGCCAGACTGCGATCCATGGTGGAGCTGCACGCCGGACAAGCGACCGTGCTCGTGAGCCCGATCTCGGGTGGACGGGTCGCATCGATCGAAGTGGGTGGCGAGGAGCTGCTCGTGACCGGGACCCCGGCGAGCGATCCGCTCCAGTGGGGGAGCTATCCGATGGTGCCCTACGCGGGCCGCATCCGCGAGGGCCGGTTGGCATGGCAGGGACGCATGCTGCAGCTCCCGGTCAACCTCGAGCCGCACGCGATCCACGGCAGCGGGTTCGTCAGCGCGTGGGACGTGCTCGACCAAGGCCTCGACCACGTCGAGATGCAGTGCGCGCTGCGCTGGCAGCTGGGCGGCACCGCCCATCAGCACCTGCTGCTCACCCCCGACGCGCTGGTGTGCGTCCTCACCGTGACCGCCGGGTCCGACCCGATGCCGGTCACGCTCGGTTGGCACCCGTGGTTCCGCAAGCCGATCGCCGACGACCTCCGGTTCGGGGCGATGTACCGGCAGGACGCGGCGGGCATCCCCACCGGCGAGCTGATCGACCCGCCCCCGCGGCCCTGGGACGACTGCTTCGTGCGGCCGCTCGGGCCGCTGGTGCTGCAGATCTCGCCGTTCGTCACCGTGACGGTGGCGAGCGACTGCGACCACTGGGTCGTGTACGACCAGCCCGAGCACGCGACGTGCGTCGAGCCGCAGAGTGGTCCGCCCGATGCGGCCAACCTGGGGACCGCCACGATCCTCGAGCCCGGCGAGATGCTGCAGCGCACGATGACCATCGCCTGGCAGACCTGACCGCCGGTGTGTCCGTCGGGGGGTGCCTGACGGCACGGCCGGCTCCGACGGAGGTTGGAGCCAACTCGTTACCGGGGGGTAGCCTGTTCGGTCATGTCTGTACGGCGCGCCGCGCTCGATCCCGATGCGCCGCTGCGCCTCGCCTATCTCACCTACCGTGGCAAGCCCCACGTCGGCGGGCAGGGCGTCTACACCCGGCATCTCACCAAGGCCCTGGTCGATCTCGGCCACGAGGTCGAGGTCTTCGCCGGCCAGCCCTACCCCGTGCTCGACGACCGCATCCCCCTCCACAAGCTGCCCAGCCTCGACATCTGGAACGACCACTACCCCGGCCGCCTGCCCGGCTACTGGGAGATCAAGACCAAGGGTGATCTGGTCGAGGTGGGCACCCACCTGCGCGGCACCTTCGGTGAGCCGCGAGCGTTCAGCACCCGGGTGCTCGGCGAGCTGAAACGCCGCACGGCCGACTTCGACCTCGTGCACGACAACCAGTGCCTCGGCTACGGGATCCTGAAGGTCGAGGAGCTGATCCCCACAGTGGTCACCCTCCACCACCCGATCACCCGCGACCGGGCGCTCGAGATGGAGCACGCCAAGACCCGAAAGAAGAAGCGGGCGCTCAAGCGCTGGTACCGCTTCGTCGAGATGCAGGGCAAGGTCGCGAGCCGCATGCCGCGCATCGTCGTGGTGAGCGAGAACTCGATCAAGGACATCCACGCCGACATGGGTGTGAGCCTCGACCGCATGCGCCTGGTGCCGGTCGGTGTCGACCCCGAACTGTTCAAGCCGATCCCGGGCGTGACCCGCGAACCGGGTCGCCTCATCACCACCGCGTCGGCCGATGTGGCGCTCAAGGGTCTTTCGTATCTGCTCGAGGCGATGGCCAAGCTGCGCACCGAGCGCGACGTCCGGCTCACCATCATCGGCAAGCCGCGCGAAGGCCACAGCGCCGACCTCATCGACCAGTTGGGCCTGCGCCCGTACATCGACTTCGTGTCGGGCGTGAGCGACGAGCGGATCGTCGAGCTCTACGCGGAGGCCGAGCTCGCCGTCGTGCCGAGCCTCTACGAGGGCTTCAGCCTTCCGGCGATCGAGGCGATGTGCACCGGTATCTGCCTGGTGGCCACCGATGGCGGCGCGCTGCCAGAGGTCACCGGCCGCGACGGCGACACCGTGCTCGGCTGCAAGGCGGGCGACGTCGAGTCGCTCACCACGGCGCTGCGCCGCGGCCTCGACGACGCCGAACTGCGCGCTCGCGTGGGTGCAGCCGGTCGGCAGCGTGTGGTCGAGCGGTGGAGCTGGACGCACTGCGCGCAGCTCACCGTCGACCAGTACCGCGAGGTGTTGGCGATGCCGCACAACGTCGAGAAGCTGCGCCGGAACGGCAGGATCTGAGCTCGTGCTCACCATCAGGTTCGATCGGCTGGGCGTGCAGCCCGGCGACCTCGTGCTCGACGCCGGAGCCGGTTTCGGCCGTCACGCGTTCGAGTTGGCGCGTCGCGGCGCGAACGTGGTCGCCCTCGACTACGCGGCCGAGGAGGTCGTCGGCACCCGTGCGGTGTTCGGGGCGATGCTCGACGGCGGCGAGATCGAGGCCGACCGCTACGTCGGCGTACTGCGCGGCGACGCGACCCGTCTGGCCTTCGCCGACGACAGCTTCGACCGGGTGATCACGAGCGAGGTGCTCGAGCACATCCAGTCCGACGTCGACGCGATCGCCGAACTGGTTCGCGTGTTGAAGCCGGGCGGCACCTTCGCCGCGACGGTGCCCACGTGGTTCCCCGAGAAGATCAACTGGATGCTCAGCGACGAGTACCACGCGCCGAAGAGCGTCGGCGGGCACGTCCGCATCTACACCGCGACCGAGTTGAAGGCGAAGCTGCGCAGCGCCGGGCTCGAGGTGCTGAGCAGCCACCACGCGCACGCGCTGCACTCGCCGTACTGGTGGCTGAAGTGTGCCGTCGGGCCGCGTCGCACCGACAGCCGCGCGGTGAACGCCTACCAGAAGATGCTCGAGTGGGAGATCGTCGACCAGCCGGCCGGCATGAAGCTGCTCGAGCGCGGGCTCGCGCCCGTGATGGGCAAGAGCTTCATCGTGTACGGCCGCAAGCCGGAGCGCGCCTCGTGACCGCACTCCCCCACATCGAGGGTGTGCTCAGTGCGGACGAGGTCGTCCAGAGTGCCGAGTCGATCGCTGCACTGCAGCTCGACACGGGCATGATCCCGTGGTTCGTCGACGGGCACTGCGACCCGTGGAACCATGTCGAGACGGCCATGGCCCTCGACGTCGCCGGCTTCCACCACGAGGCCGAGCGGGCTTACGAATGGTTGGTCGACATGCAGCGCGCCGACGGCAGCTGGTGGAACTACTACCTGCCCGACGGTTCGGTGGAGGAGGCCAAGCTCGACACCAACGTGTGCGCGTACATCGCCACCGGCGTCTGGCACCACTGGTTGTGCACGTGGGACCGTGGCTTCGTCGACCATCTGTGGCCGACGGTCGAGCGCGCGCTCGAGTGGGTGCTCGGCATGCGCACCGAGGCGGGCACTGCGCTGTGGGCCCGCACCGAGGACGACAGGCCGTGGGACTACGCGCTCCTCACGGGTTCGTCGAGCATCCAGCACGCGCTGCGCTGCGGGGCACAGTTGGCGCAGCTCATCAACGAGCCGCGACCCGAGTGGCTCGCGGCCGCGGATCGCATGGCGTACATGGTCGCCCATCATCCCGAGGCCTTCGAGCCGAAGGAACGCTGGGCGATGGACTGGTACTACCCGGTGCTCACCGGGGCCGTGCGCGGCGAGCAGGCCAAGGCGCACCTCGCGGACAAGTGGGACGTGTTCGCGATGGAGGGCAAGGGCATCCGTTGCGTGAGCGACGAGCCGTGGATCACGGCGTCGGAGACGGCGGAGGCCTCGATCGCGTACGCGACGAGTGGCGATCTGTCGACGGCGACCGACCTGTTGCTGTGGACGCGGTCGCACCGTCTCGACGACGGCTCGTACTGGACCGGCATCGTCTACCCGACGCTCGAGCGGTTCCCGTTCGGCGAGACGTCGGCGTACACGGCTGCAGCGGTGATCCTCGCGGCCGACGCGATCACCGGCGCGTCGCCGGCGAGCGCCGTCTTCACCCCCCGCCCGCAGGACTGACCCGCCGACCGAACCGGACGATCCGTTCCACCGGAATGCCCGGATGATCCGATCGCTCCGGCCCGACCAGGCCCGGCTGGCATGATGGCGCCGTGAGCATCTCCACCACCGACGCCCTGGTCCCTCTCGCCGCCGACGCCCTCGTCGCGTGTGGTGCCGCGCGTCCTGTCGACGACGGGCCGCACCCCACCCGGACACCGGTGACCGGCGGGTCGCTGGGTGCCGTGGGGGCGTCGGTCCCGGTGGGCGAGGCGGTCGACCGCGCGACCGAGGCGTTCCGCCGGTGGCGCACCACTCCGGCGCCGCAGCGCGGCGAGCTGGTGCGCGTCCTCGGCTCGTTGCTCCGCGCCCACAAGGCCGATCTCGCGCGCGTCGTCCAGCTCGAGGCGGGCAAGATCGAGAGCGAGGCGCTCGGCGAGGTGCAGGAGATGATCGACATCTGCGACTTCGCCGTCGGGCTGAGCCGCCAGTTGCACGGACTCACCATCGCGTCGGAGCGCCCCGGTCATCGGCTGATGGAGCAGTGGCACCCGCTCGGGCCCACTGCGGTCATCACCGCGTTCAACTTCCCCGTGGCCGTGTGGTCATGGAACGCGGCGCTCGCACTCGTGTGCGGCAACACCGTGGTCTGGAAGCCGAGCGAGCTCACGCCGCTCACCGCGCTGGCGACGGACGCCCTCCTGCAGCGTGCGGCGGCCGAAGTCGGCGCGCCGGCACACCTGAACCAGGTGGTGCTCGGCGACGGCAGCGTCGGTGCCGAGCTGGTCGCGAGCACCGGTGTCCCGCTCGTGAGCGCGACCGGGTCGACGGCAATGGGCGCCAAGGTGGCGCCGGTCGTGGCCGGCCGCTTCGGGCGTTCGATCCTCGAGCTCGGCGGCAACAACGCGGCGATCATCACCGAGTCGGCCGATCTGGCATTGGCGGTCCGGGGCATCGTGTTCTCCGCGGCCGGCACGGCCGGGCAGCGGTGCACGTCGCTGCGTCGCCTGCTCGTGCACCGCTCGCGCCTCGACGAGGTGGTGTCGAAGGTGAGCACTGCCTTCGCCTCGCTGCCGGTCGGCGACCCGCTCCATCACGGCACGCTCGTGGGGCCGCTCATCACGCTGGCTGCGCACGAGCGGATGCTCGCAGCGCTCGACCAGGCGATGGGCGACGGGGGCAGCGTGGTGGTGGGGGGCGAGCGGATGTTCGCCGACGAGGCGCCCGACGCCGCCTACGTGCGCCCGGCGCTGGTGTCGATGCCCACCCAGACCGACATCGTGGCGACGGAGACCTTCGCCCCGGCGCTCTACGTGATGGCCTACGACTCCTTCGACGAGGCGATCGAGATGCACAACGCGGTGCCGCAGGGTCTGGCGAGCAGCATCTTCACCACCGACGTGCGCGACGCCGAGCGGTTCATGGCCGCCGACGGCAGCGACTGCGGCATCGCCAACGTCAACATCGGTCCGAGCGGCGCGGAGATCGGTGGGGCGTTCGGCGGTGAGAAGACGACCGGCGGCGGCCGCGAGAGCGGCAGCGACGCATGGAAGGCCTACATGCGGCGCGCGACGAACACGATCAACTACTCCAACGAGCTGCCGCTCGCCCAGGGCGTCCAGTTCGGCTGATCCCCTCCGAGGAGGATCGACCGTCGCGGATCAGCCCGCCCGCTCGAGCTCACCATCGTTCGCGATCACACCGGCCACGACATCGTCCAGTACGGACACCAACCAATCGCGCAGGTTCGGCAGCTGCTCCTCCCCGACGGTCGCGAACACCCCGACCTGCACGTCGTCGTTCACCCAGTCGGCCTCGCAGAAGCTCGCGAGATCGTCGTTCGTGTCGTCACGCGGGGTGGCGCAGTAGGTGATGATCCGACCACCCCGGTGATCCTCGTCGTCGCCGAAGTCGACCGAGAATCCATCGGTCGTGCTGCGGACGTAGCGACGGTGACCGGTCTTCGTGGACGCGCGCCCGACCAGTACGGCGACGAACCGCCGGCTCGACCCGGGGTCCCCCTCGTCGAGGGCGACGTCGTCGACGCACTGATACACGATCGGCTCGCTGTCGTCGTCCTCGAAGGTCCCCGCGAACTGGGTCGGGTCACCGTCGGTGTCGAGTTCACCGGGGTCGCCGGTCGCCGGTTCGCGGAGATCCGCGAGGTCACCGAACGGGCACGTTGCCAACGACACGACGAACCCGGTCGAGGCGGCGCGCGCCGCCGCGCGGGCGGCCCCCAGCAGGTCGGCGCGGGCGTCGATCGCGCGCACTGCGTCGGTGGTGTCGAGGCGAGCAGGCTCGTCGTCGCCGGTGAGCACGACCACGCCCACCGCGACGAGCACTGCCACGACGGCAACGGCGATGCCGGGAGCGAGCCATCGCCGTTCTCGCCCTTCTGGCCGTTCTGGCCGTTCTGGCCGTTCTGGCCGTTCTGGCCGTTCTGGCCATGGCGTGCCCGTGTTCGGGTCGATCGGCGACGTCAGGGGCATCACCGGGGTCGCTGACCGACCTGGGGGTGGTGGCGGGGCCACGCCGGACGGCAGCGGAGGCAGCGGAGGCGGAGGAGGCGGAGGAGGCGGAGGAGGCGGAGGCGGAGAACTCACGACCGAGCCGTCCGTCAGTCGACCCGGCGCAGGATCCGGAGGCTGCCGGTGGCGCTCTCCAACCGGAACCGACCGCTCTCGAGGGCAGGCCGGAAGATCTGCTCGTACGGCGGACGCCCGCCGTCGGCGGGATCGGGGAACACGTCGTGGATCGCGAGCATGCCACCCATCACCACGTGGTGCGCCCAGCCCTCGTAGTCGAGTCGGGCCGGCTCCTCGCCGTGGCCGCCGTCGATGAAGACGAACGACGCCGGGGTGCGCCAGTAGGCGGCGACCGTCGGAGACTGTCCGACGAGCGCGACCACGTGGTCCTCGAGTCCCGCCTCGTAGAGGGTGAAACGGAAGATCGGCAGCGTGTCCATCCGGCCGATGCGCGGATCGACGACGGTGGGATCGTGGTGCTCCCAACCGGTCTGGTTCTCCTCGCTGCCACGATGGTGATCGACGGCGAACACGACCGTGTGCGACACGCGGGCGGCCTCTGCGAGCCACACCGTCGATCGACCGCAGTACGACCCGATCTCGACGAACGGGAGGCCGGGAAGGCGTTGGCCGGCGGCGATCGCGGCCTCGTACAGCGCGTCGCCCTCGTCGGGAGGCATGAAGCCCTTGGCTGCGAGCGCGTGGGCTCGCGCCACCGGGTCGATGGTCACCACTGGTCCCAGTGGATGATCGAGTCGGCCGGCGGGCGGGCGGCCGCCTTGAAGTCGGTGCCCTTGGTGTAGGCGAGGGGGCTCAGGCAGATCTGCTGCACCTGGTCGAACGGGATGCCGAGCACATCGGCCGCGGCCTGCTCCATCATCAGGTGCACCGTGGTCCAGCAGGTACCGAGACCACGGGCCCGGGCAGCGAGCATGAAGCTCCACATGGCCGGCATCACGTTGGCACCCATCGACGCGGACATCATCGCCGGCGCACCGTCGAGGCGACCGCCGACGGTGCACGGGATGACGAGCACGGGGGCGTCACCCATGTGCTCACCGAGGAAGTCGGCCGAGTCGGCGCTGCGCTGCTGCTGGGCGTTGGCGTCGGCCTCGCCCTTGTCGATCGAGCGGATGTACACCCCGTCCATCGACGAGTAGATCCCGTAGCACTGGCGGTAGATCTCGCCGATCGCCTTGCGCTTGGCCTCGTCGCGGACCACGACGAACTGCATCGTCATGTTGTTCGAGCCGCTGGGCGACTGCATGGCGAGGCTGACGCACTCGCGCACGACGTCGTCCTCGACGGGGCGGTCGAAGTCGAGGCGCTTGCGCACTGCGCGGGTGGTGGAGAGCAGTTCGTCAGAAGTGAGCGGCAGCAGTGGCGACGTCGACATGGCGGGCACAGTACCGAAGCGGAGCGATGGACGTGCACCCGTGAGGCCCTGGATGCGAGACTGCCGCCGTGCAGGCTGCGCTCGACGATCTCGTCACCCTCCTCGACCTCGAAGTGATCGAGGTCAACCTGTTCCGCGGACGCTCGCCCGACGAGAACCGTCAGCGGGTGTTCGGCGGCCAGGTGGCCGGTCAGGCGCTCGTCGCCGCGACCCGGACGGTGGAGGCCGACCGGTTCGTGCATTCGTTGCACGGCTACTTCCTCCGGCCGGGCGATCCGACGGTGCCGATCCTGTACGAGGTCGACCGGATCCGCGACGGCCGCAGCTTCACCACGCGCCGCGTGGTCGCGATCCAGCACGGGCGGGCGATCTTCAACCTGCAGGCCAGCTTCCACGTGCACGAGGGTGGCCCCGATCACCAGATCCAGGCGCCCGAGGGCATCCCCGACCCCGAGTCGCTGCCCGACTTCAAGACCCGCATGGCGCCCTACAAGGAGCGCATGGGTGAGTGGTACGACCGGCCGCGACCGATCGACATCCGGTACATGGACGGCGATCCGTTCAGCCGAGCCGGGAATCCGGCGCAGGGTCAGCGCGTCTGGATGCGGGCCGCCGGCGAACTGCCCGACGATCCCACGCTGCACGCGTGCATCGTCACGTATGCGAGCGACATGACATTGCTCGACACGACCGTGTTGCCGTTCGGCCTGTCGTGGGAGTCACCGGGTATGCAGATGGCGAGTCTCGACCACGCGATGTGGTTCCACCGTGAGTTCCGTGCCGACGAATGGTTGCTCTACGACCAGAGCGCGATCTCGAGCGGCAGCGGTCGGGGACTCGCCGGTGGCGCGATCTTCAAGCAGGACGGCACGCTCGCCGTCACCGTCGTGCAGGAAGGGCTCGCCCGAGTCGGGCGCGAGGCGACGACGTGACCCGTCGACATCGCCTTCGTGCCGTGTTCGGCGCCGCCGTGTGCGCAGCGTTCGGGCTCGCGGCGTGCAGCAGTGACGACGCGTCGGCGCCTGCCGACGCTCCCGAGGTGACCTTCGCGACCCAACCGAGCGCTCCGGCGTCCACCGCCGCCTCGACGCCGGAGACCGCCGACACGGTCGCTCCGACATCGACCCCCGACGCCTCCGAGGCGACACCACCGTCCACGGCGCCCGACGCGACCGCAGCGACCACGGTGCCGCTCGGCGACCCGGCGATCTCGTTGCTGCCGATCGCGTCGTTCGAGCAACCGGTCGATCTCGCCTGGCGCACTGGCGACACCACCGCGTACATCGTGGAGCGCGTCGGACGCGTCACGCCGCTGCGCGACGGCGTCGCGGCGACGTCGGTGCTCGACATCACCGACCTCACCGAGGGCGAGGGCGAGCGCGGTCTGCTCGGGCTCACGTTCAGCGCTGACGGCTCGCTCGCCTACGTGAACCACACCGACAACGGCGGCGACACGGTGATCGCCGAGTACGCCGTCGCCGCTGACGGCACCTTCGACGAGTCGTCGCGGCGCGTGCTGCTGACGATCGACCAGCCGTACGCCAACCACAACGGCGGCGACGTCACCATCGGCCCCGACCGCATGCTCTACATCGGCATGGGTGACGGCGGCGACGGCGGCGACCCGCAGCGGTACTCGCTCAACGTGACGAGCCTGCTCGGCAAGATGCTGCGCATCGATCCGGCACCGTCGGCGGGGGCGCCGTACACGGTGCCGGCCGACAACCCGTTCGTCGGTGTGGCAGGTGCACGTCCGGAGATCTGGTCGGTCGGCCTGCGCAACCCGTGGCGGTTCAGCTTCGACGGCGCGACCGGTGATCTCTGGATCGCAGACGTGGGCCAGAACGAGCTCGAGGAGGTGAACGTGGCCTGGGCCACCGACGGCGGTGGACGTGGGCTCAACTTCGGGTGGAGCGCGTTCGAGGGCACCCAGCGATACAACGACGACCAGTCGCCCGACGGTGCGACGCCGCCGATCCACGAATACGAGCACGGCGACCTGGGCTGCTCGATCAGCGGCGGTGCCGTGTACCGCGGTACCGAGATCCCGGCGCTGGTCGGCTGGTACGTGTGGGGCGACTACTGCAGCGGGCAGATCCAGGGCCTGCGGGTGCAGGATCGGGCGCTCGCCCAGGTGCTGCCGCTGGCCGTGCAGTCGCAGAACACGGCGATCCGCGTCGGACCCGACGGCGAGCTGTGGGCGATCTCGATCGGTGGCGAGATCGCCCGCATCGTGGCCGGCTGACCGGAGCAGGTCCCTCAGAGCAGGTGGCGTCGCATCGCGATGCGGGGCTGCACGTCGAGCCCGATGTCGCGTTCGTGCTGGCGCAGCGCCCGCAGTTCGGGCCCGCACTCGTGGGCCGACAGCTCTCGGAACCCTCGGCGCTCGTAGTAGGGACCGTTGAACGAGACGTCTCGGAACGTGGTCAGGGTGATCGCCTCGAATCCCAGCTCGGTGGCCCACGCGAACACGGTGTCGAGCAGTGCGGTCCCGATGCCGCGCCGCTCGTACGCCCCACGCACGCTCACCTGGTCGAGGTGTGCGTCGTCGTCCATCATCGACGCGACCGCGTAGCCGACCACCAGGTCGCCGTTCGCCGGGTCGACGACCACCCAGCCGCTGTCGCTGTCGACATGGCCGAGCAGCACCTCGGGCGCCGGCGGTTCGTCGTCGGCGATCTCGTCGAAGCCGAGCTCGGGCGGGAACACGCGGAACCGGTCGCCGGCATCGATCTCGACCTCGCGCATCGCCTCGACGTCCGCTGCGGTCGCGGGTCGGAGCTGCAGGGTCGGGTCCATCTCGACGCTCATGCGACCCGCTCGAAGGTGACGGACCGTTCCTGCGGAGAGGTGGCCACGAGCTTGGCGACGATCCGCTCGCCCG
>JBILUM010000318.1:0-4266 GCA_044370995.1 Ilumatobacteraceae bacterium
CGATGCGGCGGACCTCGGCCTTCAACCGGGTGGTGAACTGCTCGACGGTCATCGAGGTCGCGACGGCGGCGAGCTCGGCCTCGCACGCCGCCAGTGCAGGGCGGAGCGGCTCCTCGAGGCCCCGGAGCGCTGCTGCGAACGCGTCGAGGTGCGCGCCCGACACGAGACCGGCCTCGAGCAGGGCCATGAGGAGCGGCAGATCGGCACCCGCGTGTGCCCGCCGAACGACCGTCGTGGCAGCGCGGAGCGAACGTCGCGACGCCGCAGCGCACACGTGCTCGGGGCTGATGCCGGGGTGATCGATCGCGAGCTCTTCGAGCCGGAGGACGCACTCGACCTCGCGGGCCTGGACCATCCGGCCGAGCACCGCGAGGTGCTCGAGCACGGCCGTCACCTCGGCTGCGGTCGCGCCGACCACGTCGACCGACGCGGCTGCTGCAATCGTCGTCAGATCCATGTGCACCTCCTCTCGCGCCGAGAAGACCGTTCGTCCGCCAGGGGTCACCCACCGACGTCACTCACCTGGAACCCGTGGGTTCGATCCGCCCCGATGCCATCGGGACATCACCGACACTATCACCGTTGATCGAACATGTGTTCGATCAACCGAAGATTTTCTTGCGGCGCCCCCCGGACACCTCGACAGCCCGGGCCGACCGACCGAACGGCTCGGCTGGAATGGCCGACCAGCACACCAGCCTCCCGTGTCATGCTCGATCCGATGACCTCGGGCGAACTCCCCCGACCCGCTACTCGACCGAGATGGCGTCCCGCCGTGCACCACGGTGAGTTCCTGCATCCGCGGCTGGTCGAGGTCTACGACGCCGACTGCCCGTGGGGCGTGGAGGACGACGCCTTCCGTGCGATCGTCGACGAGATACCTGCATCACGCGTGCTCGACCTCGGTTGTGGCACGGGGCGGCTCTCGATCGGGCTGGCCGCGTCGGGGCATCGGGTCACCGGCGTCGATCCCGCGTCGGCGTCGATCGATGCGGCCCGATGCAAGCCCGGCAGCGACGACGTCACCTGGGTCGTCGGCACGTCGAGTTCATTGCCCGCCGCGTCGTTCGACATCGCCGTGATGACGAGCCACGTCGCCCAGTTCTTCGTGACGGACGACGGCTGGCAGGACGTCCTCACCGACCTGCATCGCGCGCTGGTGCCAGGCGGACGGCTTGCGTTCGAGAGCCGAGATCCGGCGGCTCGGGCGTGGGAGCGGTGGAACCCGATCGACTCGCGCCACACGGTTGCACTCCCCGACGGCACGCCGGTCGACGTGTGGACGGAGGTGACGTCGATGGTCGACGGAGCGGTCTCGTTCACGCTCCACTACGCCTTCCCGGACGCCGAACTGCGCAGCGACGCGACGCTCCGGTTCCGATCCGAGGCCGAACTCAGGCGGTCGCTGGAAGCGGCAGGGTTCGTCGTGGAGCGGATCTTCGGCGGATGGCATGGCGAGCCGGTCGGCCATGGCGTCGGCGAGTTCGTGGTCGTCGCGTCGCGGTCGTGATCGGCCGTGAGCGCGGTGAGCGCCAGCACCGCGAGCAGGATGCCGATCTCCACCCGGCCGGCGCGGCCTTCGCTGGCACGTTCAGCTGCATCATCGCCGGCGGATAGCGTTTCCTGTCGTGGATTCGATCGATCGCAGCATCCTGTTCCATCTCCAGCGCGACGGACGGCAGGCGAACAACACGCTGGCCGAGCTGGTCGGACTCAGCCCGTCACCGTGTCTGCGACGCGTGCGCCAACTCGAGTCCGACGGGGTGATCGAGGGCTACACGGCACTCCTCGACCGACGGGCCGTGGGCTGCGGGTACGAGGCACTGGTCTGGGTCACGCTCACACAGGGGACCCGCGACTCGATGACCGACTTCGAGGGTGCCGTCGGCTCGATCGACGCGATCGTCGAGGTGCTGCGGATGATGGGGCAGCCCGACTACCTGCTCCGCGTGGTCGCCGCCGATGCCGAGGCGTTCGAGGCGGTCTACATCGATCGGCTCGCGCAGTTGCCGCACGTGAAGACGCTCACGTCGCAGAGCGCGATGAAGGTCGTGAAGCGCACCCACGTGCTGCCGATCCCCGCTCGCTGACCGATGCGTGCCGGCCGGGCCGGCGAGTGCAGACCCGGGTCAGCCGCAGAGGTCGGGGCGATCGATGCGGCAGGCCAGGTCGAGCGAGACCGAACGGTCGATGGTGGCCATCGTCCAGTCGCCGTGGCGTCCGTCGTTGCTGAGCACGAAGGCGTTCGCCCGGTTGGGATCGCCGGCCACGGCGATCAGCAGTTCCTCCGGCGCGGTCACGATCGGCACGAGACGGTCGGGGTCGTCGCTGGCCGCGAACACCTCGGGCAGGATGCCCTTCGCGACGAGGTCGGTGAGCGTGCGTCGGCCGGCGGTGAGGTTGGTCCACGCTCCGATGAACGACTCGAACGTGCGGGCGGGGATGCGTGCCTGTTCGAACAGACCCTGTCGCACGTCGGACTTCGACCAGCCGTGGCGTGCGAACATGCGGGCGATCAGCGGCGACACGATCAACAGTGGTCGGTACGACCGGTGGCCGAGACCGAACACGTGCGTGAGCTCCCACCCCGTCGCGCGCACGAGTCCGTTCGCGAGGTACGGCAGCACCTCGCCCGGCGAACTGCCGAACACGCTGCCGATGATGAGGCCGTTGTTCATTCGCGCCATCGCGACCGTGTCGACGCCTGGTTCGGCCCCGAGGTCGACGGCGAGCGAGGGCCAGCCGATCGCCGCGAGCGTCGGCTCGTGCTCGGCGAGCACCACGCGGGTGCTGTTGCCGAACGTGGCCTTGTCGTGCTCGGCGGTCGTGAACCCGCAGACGTTGCGAAGGTAGAGGCGCAGCCAGCGCGCCACTGCGGTGTTGGCGTGCGTGCCTTCGCGCAGGGCGCCGCCCTCGCTGTTGAAGCCGAGCTCGGCGATCGACGGCCCGCTCACCACGACCAGCGCATCGGCGCCGGTGGTGTTGCCGGAGTGCTCGACGCCGTAGCCCGGGTCGGCCATCACGTCGGCCATCGCCAACAGCACCGGGAGGTGTTGCTGTTCCACCCCCGCCATCACCGCGTTGACCGCCACCGACCACACGGTCATGTCGCGACCCGACGGCCGCGCCTGACCGATCACGCGGAACGGGTCGTGCCCCGTGCCGTCGAGGAACGCCTGCACGCGATCGAGCGTGGGGGGCACGATCGGCGACCCGTCGGTCCAGCCGCGGTCGAGGAAGGTTCGGTGGATGTCGTCGAGCGAACCACTGGCCACGATCTCGAGCGCGGTGGGTTCGGCGTCGGCAGCGTCGTCGTCATCGTCGTCGTTCGACTCGGTGAGCCCGCGCACGATCTGGTCGACGGTGTGCTCGAGGAACAGGGCGATCATCTCGTCGTGCGACTGGGTGTCGACGTGGCCGCGCAACACTGCGAGCGACAGGTCGTCGAGACCGAGGCCTCGACCCGTGGCGAGCGCTTGGCGTTGGAAGCCTTCGCACACGATCGACACCGTGGGCACGCCGGCGTTCTCGGCAATGACGGATGCCCGCATCACGGCGGGCGTACAGCTCCCTCAACACCCCACGCCGCTGACGGCCGCATCGGCTCGCCAGTCGCGCAGCTTCTGCGGGAGCTCCGCCAGCACGGCCGCCTCGTCGGGGCCGTGGGTGTTGCCGAAGGCCTCGTAGCCGATCACCTCGACGTCGTAGGTGTCACGCAGGTACCGCTCGAGCGCCGGGAACAGCTCGTCGCCGCGGAACATGTACTCCCACACGAACGCGACCCGCTTGCCGCGGAGGTCGTCGAGGCGAGGTGCGTGGCGGCGCCGTTGCACACCCATCGGCGCCTGCGGCCAGACCACGGCGTATCGGGGCTCGTTCACGTCGGCCATTGTGCAGGATGCGCCGGGCAATCCGAGTGCGGATCGCGCTCGTGTCTGGCCCGATCGGTGGCAGATCCTGCCGTCGCGGCCAACGGCGGGCCGAGATCGATGGCGCGACGTCTGGTCTTGGCGACGCTTCGGCGCTGCGGACCGCGACAGTTCGGACGGGGATCTGGTTGGCGAGGCGGACGTCCATTGGTAGTGTGCTCCCGCTACTCGGCCCCATCGTCTAGTGGCCTAGGACACCACCCTCTCAAGGTGGCGGCACGGGTTCGAATCCCGTTGGGGCTGCCAAGAAATGCCAGATCAGGGCCGCTCTTCGGAGCGGCCCTCTGGTTTTTCGGGCAGCCATGCCACTCCCGTGCCAATCGCACGGCCGACGATT
>JBILUM010000319.1:0-4249 GCA_044370995.1 Ilumatobacteraceae bacterium
GGCTGCATCTCCCAGTTGCGCATCCGCAGCTCGAGCACGCTGTTGATGGCCGCGTCGGACGGGTGGTACGCGTAGTGCACCGTCGGGCGGTACACGGCTGCACCGGTGACCGGATCGTCGACCGTGAGGTGTTCGCACATCGTGAAGGCCTCGCCGTGGCGCACCACCATGCCGCGGATCTCGCCGCTCGGCACCCAGCTGCGCACCCATGTCTCCATGCCGGGTCGGGCGAGGCAGATCTGGTTGCGCGGACCCTCG
Source organism: Ilumatobacteraceae bacterium (assembly GCA_044370995.1). Taxonomy (GTDB): domain Bacteria; phylum Actinomycetota; class Acidimicrobiia; order Acidimicrobiales; family Ilumatobacteraceae; genus VFMC01. The sequence continues at coordinate 259 of JBILUM010000319.1, forward strand.
CCCGTGTGGACGTAGGCGTCGGGTGGCAGGCGGATCTCGTGCGTGCCCCAGCCCATCTCGGCCGGGGCGATGCCCTCTTCGTAGAACCCGTCGACGCTCCAGGTGTTGACGAACTCGTTCGTCTCCTTCGGCACGTTCGTGACCTGGGTGTCGCGTTCGGCGATGTGGATCACCTTGGTGCCGGTGAGCATCGCGAGCACGTTGAAGCCGGTGCGGTCGTTCGACGCCGTGGCGAGGGCGCCCTCGAGCATCGGGACGTCGGCCGGATCGGCCACCAGCCCACGCTGGAGCATCGCGGTGGCGATCTCGAGCAGGGCCTGCTTGGTGAAGTGGCTCACGAGACCGGGGTTGGCACCGTGCTCGAGCACGGCGGTCGCGCCCGAGTTGTCACCCCAGCGCGCCTTCATGCGCCGCAGGTCCATGTGGCGGACGTACAGCGTGCGATCGAGCGGGTGGGTGTTCGCGAGGTCGACGTAGGGGTCCCACACCTCGACCGAGGTGTTGAGGTACCTGACATCGTGGTCGCGACACCACTCGAGGATCGTGGGGTTGTCGATGTTCCAGGCGAGGTCGAGCAGCACGTCGCCGCTGGACACGCGGGCCGACAGGAACTCGTCGAGGTTCTCGGGGGTCAGTCGATCGATCTCGTAGGTCACGCCCGCGGCGATCTGATCGGCGATGCGGTCGCGGTTGTCGGTGAAGTCGACGACCGTGAGACGCGCAGGGTCGATGCGGAGATCACGGATGAGCAGCGGCACCACACACTGGGCCACCGACCCGCAACCGAGGACGAGCACCCGTTCCGGGTGCCGGCTCACTCGGCGAACTGCGAGGTGAGGGAGAGACCGACGAGCTCGGTGTCGAGCGACGTCGCTTCAGCTGCTGCGAGCAACGACTGCCAGTCGTATGCCACGCCCTTGCGGCCTGCGTTCACGGTTCCGTCGAACTGTTGTTCCATGGTCTGTCGCCTCCTCGTCGAGTCGAACTAAAGCTGTTGAAAGCTGGATCACATCCCTTTGCGGCACGACCTTGGCGTCGGGCCGGGCGGCAACCTAACGACGCTCGCTCGCGCATTGCTACTCACTGATGCAACAGATAGTGGGCCTGACCGATCGGTCAGTCCTGACTGACGCATGAGTCAGCCGATGTCGGCCGATGGACGTCCGTCGCGATGGTCCTCAGGAGCCACGGCAAACCGCCGTCGGTACGTCCTACGACCCGGCGAGACCTGGTCGCACCTCGTCGTAGACTTCGCCGCCGGTGAGCAGGCACGCGCGGGGTGAACACGACGTCGATCCCGGCGCTTCGACCGCGTCGAACAGGCGCCGGCGACGCTCGTCGGCCACCCCCACCCGTCGGGTGATCGTGATCGCGGTCGTGCGTTCGGTCGTCGTGTTCCTGGTGCTCGCCGCAGTGTCGATCCTGGTGCTCGACCGCGCTGCCACCTCGGAGGCGAAGTCGGAGGCGGGCCGATCCGCGGAGGTGACCGCGCGCGTGGCGCTCGCCCCGTATCTCACCGACGCGCTCATCGACCAGGATCCCGCGGCCGTGGCCGCGCTCGACGACGCGGCGCGCACGTTGATGTCGTACCAGGACATCCGTCGGCTCAAGATCTGGTCGGCCGACGGGGTCGTGCTCTGGTCCGACGACCCGCAGGTGATCGGGCTCCAGTTCGAGCTCGAGCCCGAGGAGGCGGCGCTGCTCGAGACCCAGGGCGACGTGATCTCGATCTCCGACCTCTCGAAGGACGAGAACGTGTTCGAAGCGTCGGAGGGACGCCTGCTCGAGGTGTACTTCGGCACCCGCACGCCCAGCGGCCAACCGGTGCTCGTCGAGAGCTACTACTCGTACTCCTACGTCCAGGATCTCGTCGACGAGTACCGCCGCCGCTTCTTCCCGCTGTTCCTGCTCGGGCTCTTCGCCCTCGCGCTGTTGCAGGTGCCCCTCGCCCTCGCACTCGTCCGACGCATGGCCGCAGGCCGGCGCGAGCGCGACCGCCTCCTCCACCGCGCCATCGGCATCTCCGACAGCGAACGTCGGCGCATCGCGGCGGAGGTGCACGACGGTGCGGTGCAGGACCTCATCGGGGTCGGCTTCGCGCTCGCCGGGCGGGCCGAGACGGCGCCGCCCCCGCTCGGTGCCGAGCTCGCCGAGCTCTCGCAGGCCACGATGGCCACCGTGCGCACCCTGCGGGGGCTGCTCGCCTCGATCTACCCGGTCGCAGTGCCCGAAGGCGGTTGGGTGGCGGGCATCGACGACCTCCTCGACGAGCTCCGGGCGCGCGACGTCGTGGTCACCGTCGACGTCGTCGCCGATCGGCCGCCGCACCTGGAGGAGTTGCTCGTGCTGCGCACGGCGCGCGAGGCGCTCCGCAACGTCGTCGGCCACGCGAAGGCCGCGCACGTCACGGTCCGTCTCGCCCGCCACGGCGACGCGTGGACGCTCGACATCATCGATGATGGTGAGGGCTTCGTGCCCGCCGACGCCGAGCAAGGCGTCGCGCAGGGCCATCTCGGCATGGCGTTGCTCCGCGACCTGGCCGCCGATGCAGGTGCCAGGATGTCCATCCACTCCGCCCCCGGACGCGGCACCGTCGTCCGGCTCGAACTCGAGGCAGCAACATGATCAGAGTCCTGCTCGTCGACGACCACGCCATGGTGCGCTCCGGCCTGGAGTCGTTCATCGGATCGGCGGCCGACATCGAAGTGGTCGGTGCGGCGGCGAACGGCCGTGAGGCCATCGAATTGGCCGCCACCCTGCAACCCGACGTCATCCTCATGGACCTGCTGATGCCGGTGATGGGTGGCATCGACGCGATCCGCGAACTGAAGTCGAGCGGCTCGACCGCCCGGATCATCGCCCTGTCGACGTCGGACGAGTCCAAGCACGTCAGCGGCGCCCTCCAGGCCGGCGCAGACGGCTACCTCGTCAAGGACGTCGAGCCCGCCGTCTTGATGAGCAGCGTGCGTTCGGTGCTCCAGGGCGGGGTGCCGATGAGCCCGTCGATCACCGCGTCGCTGCTGGGCCGAGGTGGCTCGTCGACCGGCACACTCGCCGAAGCCCCGGCGCTGACGCCGCGGGAGGCGGCGGTGTTGCGCCTGATCAGCGACGGCTGCACCAACCGCCAGATCGCCACCGCGCTCGGCATCGCCGAGAAGACGGTGAAGACGCACTGCTCGCACCTGTTCCAGCGGATCGGCGTGACCGACCGCACGCAGGCAGCCGCGTGGGCGCAGCGTCACCTGCTCCCCATCGATCGGAGCTGACAGCCTGCTCAGCGAGCCGGTGTTCGGGCCGCCACGCGCCGATCAGTTGACGGCCTTCGCCCTGCCCGCCCAGTACGGCTCGCGGAGCTTGAACTTCTGCAGCTTGCCGGTGGCGGTGCGCGCGAGCGCATCGCGGAACTCGATCCGCTTCGGGCACTTGTACCCGGCCAGCTTGGTCTTGGTGTAGGCGATCAGGTCGGCCTCGGAGATCGTCGAGTCCGGGGTGCGGACCACGAGCGCGAACACGAGTTCGCCCCACTTCTCGTCGGGGATGCCGATGACGGCGACCTCGGCCACCTCGGGGTGGCTGAACAGGGCGTCTTCCACCTCGATCGAGCTGACGTTCTCGCCGCCGGAGATGATCACGTCCTTCTTGCGGTCGCTGATCGTCACGTAGCACTCGTCGTCGAGGATGCCGCCGTCGCCGGTGTGGAAGAAGTCGGGGCCCTCCGGGTCGTCGCTCACCGGGTGGATCGCGCCGGCCGAGGCGTCGGGCTGGTCCCAGTAGCCGGCCATCACGTGGTTGCCGCGGGCGGCGATCTCGCCGTCGGGAGTGATGCGGATGTCGACGCCGATCGCCGGCGCGCCGGCGCGGCTGAGCTTGGCCGCTCGATCGGCGGGGGTGAGGTCGTCGAGCTCGGCCCGGCCGCGGTTCATCGTCAGCAACGGGGTGGTCTCGGTGAGGCCGTAGATCTGGATGAACTCCCAGCCGAGCTCGGTCTCGA
>JBILUM010000320.1:0-4236 GCA_044370995.1 Ilumatobacteraceae bacterium
GTTGGCGTCCGGGGGGACGTTGCCGACGCCCACCTGCAGCAGGCGCAACCGCAGTCCGAGATCGGCGGCTGCGGCGACGGCGGCGGGCAGGATCGACTCCGACACCTCGGTGCCGTCGACGGCGACTGCGAGCACGTCGGCGCCCTCACGGACGAGGGCGTGTGGGCCGACGATCGCGATCGGGACCTCGGCGTCGCGGACCAGATCGGCGCTGACGCTGCCGAACAGCAGCTCGCCGAGGGCCGTGCGGCCGTGGCTGCCGACGCACCAGAGGGTGTCGCCGGTGGTGAGGAGCGCTTCGACGAGCTTGCCCTCGATGTCCTCGCTCTCGGTCTCGAGGACACGGAACGAGGCGTCGAGGCCTTCGCCGGCGGCGAGGGAGGTGAGGGCGGCGGTCGTCACGTTGACGTATCGCGGCGTGGTGACCGCGACGAGTTCGACGGTGGACTTCGATCGATCAGCGAGCCAACGCCCGTGGTCCACGGCTGCGATCGAGACTTCGGAGAAGTCGATGGGAATGATCACACGCTTGATGGTCATGACCTCAGTATGCATCCACCGTGGTCGCCCGCCAGGGCCATCCGGCCCTGTTGTGCAGGGACGTCGTGCGGTCGATGTGCGGTCGATGTGCGGTCGATGTGTGGTCGGTCGTCGGTCGGTGGGCCGGGGTGAGCTGCGGTCACACGTGACCTGCTGTGCCGGACGGCGCGGAACTCGGGCATCGGGTCCTTCGACCCTGTGAGCATGACGCACCAGGGCCGTAGCCTTCGATCCGTGACCCACGCACGCGCCCCCCACTCCCGCCGCGCGGTGTCCGCAGCTCGTCCGGGTCGCCGGCGGTTGCTGCGTGCCGGCGGTGTCGCTCTGATCGTCGCCTCGCTCGCGCTCGCCGCGTGCGGCGACGGCGAGTCCGCCCACGAGCTCGTCGGCTACCGCCCGAGCGGTGTCCAGCAGGTGGACACCGCAGCGATGCTCGACGGCGCCGCCGCCGACGCCCCCTTCGAGTTCCGTGCCGACCCCGGCAAGGTGCTCGTCACCTACTTCGGGTACACCTCGTGCCCCGACGTGTGCCCCACGTCGTTGGCGATGTTCAAGACCGCGATGAACCAACTCGGCGAGGACGCCTCGCGCGTCCAACTCGCGATGGCCACGATCGACCCGGCCCGCGACACGAGCGAGATCCTCACGGGCTACGTGCAGAGCTTCGTGTCCGACGCACATGCGTTGCGCACCGACGACGACCAGGTGTTGCGAGAGGCCACCGATGCGTTCGGGGTCACGTTCATGGTCACCGCCAACGCCGACGGCGACATCGAGGTCGCCCACAGCGGAGCGATGTACGTGGTGGACGAGAACGGACGCCTCCTGCTCACCTGGCCGTTCGGCATCACCGCCGACGACGTGGCCGGTGATCTCGAGCTGATCCTCGGTGAGATCGACGCCGGAGCCCAGGCGTGATCGCCCGGCGCGCCCTCGTCGGCCTCGCCCTCGGCGTGCTCGGCCTCGTGCCCGCCGCATGCGGCACCGACGCCGTGCGGTTGGAGGCCACGCCGGTCACGACCGTTCCCGGGCCCTACACCTTCGACTACTCGATCCCCGAGGGCACCTCGTCGAAGATCGCCGCCGGCATCGACCCGAAGATCATGCCCACCTCGCTCACCGCGAATGTGGGCGACACGATCCGCATCGTGAACGACGACCGTGTGAGTCACACCGTGGGCACGTTCTACGTGTTGGCGGGCACCACGCTCACCTACCGGTTCTCGGCCGCTGGTGTGTTCGAGGGTGTGTGCTCCACGAACCCGAGCGACACGTTCGTCCTCACCGTCCTGGACTGACCGCCCTCGACTGACCGTCCTGGACTGACCGTCCGCCCTGGCCCGAACGGCCGCTCACACGTCCAGTTCGGCCACGAGGGCCCGGATGCCGTCGGGGTCGAGCGCACCGTTGTGCACGTCCACCACCGTGCCGTCGGCGTCGATCACGAAGGTGGCCGGCAGACCGGTGACGCGGAGTGCGTTGGTGAGCTCGCCGTTCGGGTCGAGGTACTGGTCGAAGGTGACTCCCACCTCGTCGAGGAACTCCGCGGCGGCGTCACCGGCGTCGCCCTGGTTCACGCCGACGAAGCGCACGTCGTCGTACTCGGTCGACACCTCCTGGAACGCCGGCATCTCCGTTCGGCACGGTCCGCACCAGGTGGCCCACAGGTTGACGATCGCGGGTCCGTCGATCGCGTCGGCGCCGACGAGCTCGCCGGTCTCCAGATCGGTGAGCTCGATCTCGGGCAGGGTGAGCGCGTCGGAGCCCCCGTCGCCGCCCGAGGCGAGGACGAGGGCTCCGACTGCGACCAACCCCGCTGCCATGAGCCGTGGGTGCCGAGCCGGGGTGTGGCGGTACAGGTGACGCACGCTCACATCCTGCCCGTCCGCAACGCCCCGGAACAGAGCGCGTCGCATCACGGCGCGTCGTCGCGGACCGTCACCTGCACCTCGACGTCACCGGCCTGTTCGAAGGTGAGCGTCATGGTGAAGGTCTGCTCGAGCTCGAGCGGGGCGGGCAGATCGAGCAGCATGATGTGGAGACCGCCGGGAGCGAGCGCCACGGCTTCACCGGCGGGCAGTTCGATCTTGTCGACCGGCACCATCTCCATCGCCGGCGCCATCGTGTCCTCGGTCATCGTGCCGCCCATGGCCGTCGTCTCCGACTCCATGCCGGCCATCGTGGTGGCGGACATGTCCATGTCGCCCTCCACCATCCGGGTCTCGTGCAGTTCGACCGTGCCGGCGATCGAGGTGTCGACAGCGGCCTTCACCAGGGAATCGTCGGTGGCGCTCGTGATCGTGAGGTACGCGGCACCCGCGTCGGCCATCATGGGGCTCGTGCGAGCCCAGGCGCCCTCGATCGTGATCGCATCACCCGACGAGGCGGTCTCGTCGGTGTCGTCGCCGCACGAGGCGAGGACCAGACTGGCACCGACACCGATGGTGGCGGCGAGCGAGAGGAATGTACGGCGGTTCATGAGCAGTCTCCTGGAAACGGTGGGGGGTATCCGAACGAGAGGTCGCCAGCGGGAGCCACGAGGTTCCCGACTGCTGCTCGTCGACCGAACGTCCGGTACGACATCGATGGTGACGAACGCGAACGTCCTTGAGGCGCGCCGGAAGTCCCTGCCGGCGCGGACCAAGGTCCCGACCGGTTCCGGCCAGGTCGCGACCCCCGGGGCGGTCCGGCGTCGGCGGGCGGTCCGCACGGCGCTCGGCTGGGTCGTGGTGACGCTCGCGCTGGGCGCCTCCCCGGCCTTCGCCGACCCGCCCCGTCCCACCGACTACCGCAGTGAGATCGTGTCCGTGACCCCCGAGGTGGAGCGGCTCGTCGTGTCGATCGTCGGCGGCGACGCGTTCATCGATCTCGATGCAGGTGGTCACGTGGTCGCGGTTCCCGGCTACCAGGGCGAGCCGTACCTCCGCTTCGACGCCGACGGCACGGTGAGCGAGAACGTGCGCTCGCCGGCCCACTTCCTCAACACCTCGCGCTACTCCGAGACCGTGGTGCCGCCCGAGGCCGACCCGGAGGCCGAACCGGAGTGGCAGGTGGTCGCCAGGTCCGGCCGCTACGCGTGGCACGACCATCGCACCCACTGGATGCTCGAGGTGCCACCCACGGGCCTCGGTCCGGGCGATCAGATCCTCGACTCGATCATCCCGATCACGGTCGACGGACAGGCGGTCGAGATCGCCGTGGTGTCGGTGTGGATGGCGCCGCCGTCGCGCGCGCCGTGGATCGTCGCCGGCGTCCTCGCTGCCGTGCTCGGGGCCATCGGTGCCGCCTACGGCGGACGTCGGGCACGGGTCGTCGTGGCGATGGTGCTCGTCGCCGCAGCGGCCGCACTCACCGTCGGCCTGTGGCAGACGTGGTCGCTGCCGTCGGAGACCGGGCCGCCGTTCATCCACTGGGTGCTGCCGCTGTCCGCGCTCGTAGTGGCCGCGGCAGCGCTGGTGCCGCGCTGGTCGGCGTTCGCCGTTCGCTCGCTCACCCTCGTTGCCTCGGTGCAATTGGTGGTGTGGACGGTGCTGCGCCTCGACGTGTTGAACCACGCGATCCTGCCCACCTCTGCACCGTTCTGGCTCGACCGCTCGCTCACCGCCGGTGTCGGCGTGCTGGCCGTCGTCGCCGTCTACGCGACCGGCGTGTCGATCGTCCGCCTGATGTATCCCGGGGGAACGTCGGGTGACGGCC
>JBILUM010000321.1:0-4229 GCA_044370995.1 Ilumatobacteraceae bacterium
CGTGTGTGGCGACTTCAACGCACCGCCCGACAGCGACGAGGTCCGCCTGCTCACGGGCCGTCGTGCGAGCCGGGTCCGCAACTTGGTGTTGAGCGACTGCTGGGAGCAGGCCGGCGACGGCCCGGGTGCCACCTGGCGCAGCGACAACCCGTACCAGTCGGCGACGGCGTGGCCGAACCGGCGCCTCGACTACGTGTTCGTCAGCTGGCCGCGGCCGAAGCCGCTGGGTAATCCGGTGCGCGCTCATCTGGCCGGCATCGAGCCCGTCGACGGTGTGGTCCCGAGCGACCATGCCGCCGTCGTCGTCGACCTCCACACCTGACCGCCGTTTGCGGACCACCAGCTGTCGTCCACGACAGGAATTGGTCCGCAATCATCGGATCGTCAGCTCGAGATGTCCTTGGTGGTGAAGTTGGCCCACGCGGCGCCGAGGAACACGGCGACGTACACGGCCTGGAGCAGGATGCCCTCGTTCACGTCACGCCACAGGATCGGGTCACGGTAGAAGTCGACGAACTTGAGCCAGTAGTGCGTGGGGAGGAACGGCTGGATCACCTCGGTCGCCTCGATGAGGTCGAGCACCTGCGAGCCGACGAACGCGGCCAGGGTGGCGAGGCTGGCCGCCAGCGGCGAGTCGGTGCGTGTCGACGCGAACAGTGCGATCGCCCCCAGCCCGAGCATCGACCAGCCGATGTACAAGATGGCCATCACCGTGCGCGTGAACGTCTCGAACGGGCTCAGTTCGGTGGCCGAGATCGACGACAGCGGGCGGATGCCGAACAGCACGATGCCCGCCAGCAGCGCCACCAACGCCACCACGATGACGGCCAGGAAGATGAAGACGACGACCGTGGTGAGCTTGGCGGTGAGCAGCCGGCTCCGACCGACGGGCCGGGTGAGCAGGTACCGGAGCGTGCCGGTGGCCGCCTCGCCGGCAACGGTGTCGCCACCGATGACCGACACGGCGATCGGCAGGAACAGCGGCAGGATGATCGCGAGCGCGGCGGCGGGGAAGAGCAGCCCGTTGTTCAACACCTCCGACAGCAGCGCCGGCCCCTCGCCGGGACGAGGGGCGAGACCGCTCGCCTTGACGAAGATGCCGACGATGACGGGCAGCCCGGCGAGCAGAGCGATCGTCACCCAGGTGCGCGGGCGACGCAGGAGCTTCGAGAGTTCGACGCGGATCACCGGATGTCTCCATGGCCGGTGCGTTCGAGGAAGACGTCCTCGAGCGTGGGACGTTCGACGACCAGTTCGCGGACGCGGATGTCGTCCAGGACGAACGCCTTGTTGAGCAGTTCGGGCGCTCGGTCGCCGATGTTGACGCGAACGGTGTGGGCGTCGACGGGCACGTACCGGAAGGGTCCGTCCTGCAGGGCACGTACGGCACGCTCGAGGTCGGGGGTGACGACGCGTACCCAGCCGGTGGGGGCGAGCAGGTTCTCGACGTCGTCCTGGGCGACGATGCGCCCCGCCGACATCATCGCGGCGCGGGTGCAGATGAGCTCGACCTCCGCGAGCAGGTGCGACGACAGCATGATCGTGGTGCCCTCGTGGACCAACTCGACGAACATGGTGCGCAGTTCGTGGATGCCCTGTGCGTCGAGGCCGTTCGTCGGCTCGTCGAGGACGAGCAGGCGAGGCGCGCGCAGCAGGGCAGAGGCGAGGCCGAGCCGCTGGCGCATGCCGAGCGAGTAGGCCTTGACCGGGCGGTCGCCGACGTCGTGCAGACCGACGCGTTCGATCACGTCGCGGACGCGTTGGCGGCGGGTCTTCCTCGGCCCACCCGACCCGGCACCGTCGAAGATCATCAGGTTCCGTTCGCCCGAGAGGTATGGGTAGAACGCAGGCCCCTCGACCATGGTGCCGACGCCTTCGAGCGCGTGCGGCGAGTGGAGGTTCACCTCGTGGCCGAGCACCTCGATCGATCCGGACGTCGGCGCGATCAACGACAGCAGCATCCGGATGGTGGTGGTCTTGCCCGCGCCGTTCGGTCCGAGGAAGCCGTACAGGTCGCCCTCGCGCACATCGAGATCGATGCCGTCGACGGCGAGCAGGCCGCCCGGGAACCGCTTGGTGAGTGCGGAGGTGTGCACCACGCTGCTCCCGCTCATCCGAAGCCTCCCTGCTCGACGAGGCCGCCCTGCTCGACGAGGACGCCGGCGATGCGATCGAGTTCGCCGACGTCGACGGTGCCGCTCAGCACGATGTCGAGGCTGCCGATGGTGACGATCTGGACGTTGACCAGCGACGTGCTCACCACGGTGGCCTCGCCACCCCACGGTCGTTCGGTGCGGGGGAGCGCGTTGATGCGCCGTCCGAGGTTGCCTCGCTGCAGGGCGAACATGTTGACCACCGACATCCCCGATCCGTATGTGGCGACGAACGCGTCCGGATCGTTCCGGCGGGCCAGGCCTGCGAGCTCGACGGGCAGCGGGGGGAGGCCGAAGCCGGTCGTGCTCACCGACTCGACGGGATCGACGGTGGCCGAGGTGCGCACGGGCTGTCCGGCCTCGACCGGGTCGAACTGCATCACGGTGAGCGCCGGCTGCACGAACGTGAGGTCGTCGAACGCCGTCTCGAACGCCGGCGCGGTGCCGCCGGTCTCGATCTCCACCGCGGTCACCACGCCGGTGTCGGGGTCGACCCACAGCTCGACGGCCTCGATCGTGCTCGCCGGGTCGGCGGGCTCGATGCGCAGCCCGACGGACGCCTGGCCGGCGACCCAGCGGTCGTCGATGCGTCGCACGGTCTCGCCGGCGCTCTCGCGCAGCAGACGTCGTCCGAGCTCGGCAGGGCTGAGGTCCATGAGCCGCGGGATGCGCAGCGGTTCGTCGCCCTCGCGAGGGGAGAAGACGACGCGTCGGGTGCCGGAGTCCCACAGCCACATGCCGCCGGGTTCACGGTAGATCGACCGTTCGGCGCCGATCAGGAGTTCGTCGGTGCGCCAGCGCTCGGGGTCCTGGTACCACACCCGCACCCGACTGGTCTGGGTGAACGGGGCGATCTCGTCGTCGAAGCGGCCCAGGTCGGGCAGGCGGAGCCCGCCGCGGGACACGTACAGGCCCTCGAACGAGCGGTCGGTGGACTCGGCCACCCGTGCGACCACCTCCGCGGTCGACAGCGACGACGCGGGCACGGGGCGGAGCGCGATGACGACGGGCACTGCGCACAGCGCAGCGACGCCGCTCAACACCACGATCCATCGCCAGTGCCGCATTCAACGACCATACCGGCGGCCGGTAGGGTCGTGCTCACCATGGCCACGTTGCGTTTCAGCTTCGGCACGATGGGCTCGGGGAAGAGCACCATGGCGCTGCAGATCCACCACAACCTCGCGACCCGCGAGCTGTTCGGGCTGCTGCTCACCAAGCTCGACCGCGAGGGGGCGCAGGTGACGAGCCGCCTGGGTGTGGCGGCCGAGGCGATCGAAGTGGTGGCCGACATGGACATCTACCAACTGGCCGTGAACCACTGGCCGATCCACTACCTGGTGTGCGACGAGGTGCAGTTCTACACACGCGAACAGTGCGATCAGATCGCCCGGGCGGTCGACGATCTGGGCATCGACGTGTTCGCGTTCGGTCTCATCACCGACTTCCGCGGTGAGCTGTTCGAAGGCACGAAGCGGATGCTCGAGGTGGCCGACGAGCGGGTGCCGATGCAGGTGGAGGCCCGGTGCTGGTGCGGTGCGCGGGCCACGCACAACGCACGCGTGGTGAACGGCACGATCACCTATCAAGGTGAGACGGTCATGGTGGGCGACACCGGCGACGGCAGCCAGGCGCAGCCGCTGTTCGGCGACGTCGTGCGCTACGAGCTGCTGTGTCGCCGCCACTACTCGAACGGCGAACTCGGGGCCTGACCGCCGGCGGTCCGCCGGATGGGGCCACGAGGCCGGCGACGTCGGCGAGGGCGGGCGCAACGGCCTCGATCACGAAACGTTCGTCGAGTCCCTCGGCGAGATGCACGCCGTCGGGCCGTGCCTCCGGGCCCGGCAGGCCGGTCGACTCGAGCCAGCCGGGCAGGTCGATCTGGGTGATGCCGAAGTCGTCCTGCAACGAGTCGACGATCTCGCGCAACGCCTGCCAGCGCACGGGGTCGTTGAGCGGGTCGTCGACCTCGCCCCAACCGAGGTGGGTGTCGGCCGGCGTGACCCACACGATGCGTGCGCCCGCCGCGACGACCCCCTCGGTGACGCTGCGGTAGGCGTCCTCGACGAGGGCCCG
>JBILUM010000322.1:0-4224 GCA_044370995.1 Ilumatobacteraceae bacterium
CCGAGGACGTTTCGGGCGTGGTCGACGTCCTGCTTCAGCTGCGAGATCAGGGCGTCGATGCCGTCGAACTTGCGCTCGCTGCGCAGGAAGTTGGTGAACTCGACGCGGGCGGCCTCACCGTAGAGGTCTCCGCTGAAGTCGAGCAGGTGCGCCTCGAGCAACGACGAGTCGGCGTGTTCGTAGAACGTGGGCCGGCGACCGAGGTTGATCGCGCACGCCTGACGTGCGCCGTCGGGGCGCAGGTACCAGCCGGCGTAGACACCGTCGGCGGGCAGGCAGATGACGTTGGGCACCTCGACGTTGGCCGTCGGGAACCCGAGCAGTCGACCGCGCTGGTCGCCCTGGACCACCTTGCCCCGTGCCTGGAACGGACGGCTGAGCATGGATGCGGCGAGCTCGACCTGGCCGCCTGCCATGGCCCGCCGGATCGCCGTGGAGCTGAGCGGCTCGTCGACGCCGTCACCGCGGTCGATCAGCTGCAGTGGCTCGACGTCGAAGTCGTGACGTTCACCGAGTTCGCGCAACAGCGCAACGTTGCCCGAACGCGCCCGACCGAAGTGGAAGTCCTCCCCCACCACGATGCGCTGTGCGCCGAGGCAGCCGACCAGCACGCGCTCGACGAACGCCTCGGGAGTCTCGCTCGACTGGGCCTGGTCGAAACGCACGAGCACCGTGGCGTCGACGCCCGTGGCCTCGAGCAACTCGAGCTTCTGGTCGAGATCGGTGAGCAGCTTGGGCGCCGACTCGGGTCTGACCACCGACGCCGGATGGCGGTCGAACGTGACGACCACCGAGCGCGCACCGAGCGCGGCCGCCTGGTTGCGCACGGCGACGATGATCGCCTGATGGCCGCGGTGGACGCCGTCGTAGGCACCGATGGTGAGCACGCTGCGCTGCGCGCCGTTCTCGGCCCATGGCGAACGGGACAGATCGGTGATCACCTGCACGACGAGCGACGATATCGGCCCGCGCACGAGTGCACGTAGTCCGCACGCCTCACTGTGACCTTCGGCCCATCCCCTGCCTGACCCCGCCCGGCCCGGCCGTGCCCGGCCCGTCAGCCGATGTCGGATGACGCAGGGATCACCACATCGGGCTTCGCCGTCGTGGCATCGACCCGTTCGTACATCGCGATCAGCTCGCCCTCGGGGTCGAGCACCGCCCACGGGCCGTCGCCGACCCAGCGGTCGTCGGTGGCCAGTTTGCGACCGTTGCGCACGAGCGCCGCTGTGTCGGCGTCGACGGTGACCGACGCGTAGTCGCGCATCGCCTCGGCCATCGTGATCAGCACCGCCTGATCGGGCGCCACCGCCTGCGACTCGTCGAAGCTGCCGCACGCCGTCCGCCGCAGCCGACGCAGATGTGCACCACCACCGAGCAGGGTGCCGAGGTCGGCGGCGAGGGTGCGGACGTAGGTGCCCGACGAGCACGTGACCTCGATGCGGTACACGAGTGGGTCGTCGGTGCCGTCGACCTCGAAGCGGTGGATCGTGACCGGGCGCGGGTGGCGCTCGATCTCGATGCCCTCGCGGGCGAGCTCGTGCAGCCGCTTGCCGTCGACCTTCAACGCGCTCACCATCGGCGGCACCTGCATGATCGGACCGGTGAGGTGCGTTGCCACCACGTCGCGCACCTGCTGCAGCGTGATGCCGGGCATGTCGTGGCGTGCGGTGATCTCACCCGAGTCGTCGAGCGTGGACGTCTCGACGCCCAACACGACCTCGGCGGTGTAGGTCTTGCCCAGCGCAGTGAGGAACCGCAAGAGACGAGTGGCGTTGCCGACCCCCACCAGCAGCACACCGGTGGCATCCGGGTCGAGCGTGCCGGCATGGCCGACGCGTCGCTCGTGGAGGTGGCGGCGGAGCATGCCGACGACGTCGTGGCTCGTGACCCCGGCCGGCTTGTCGACCACGGCCAGGCCGTGCACCTGTGCCGGCTTGCGCCGCGCCATCAGTCGTCGAGCTCGTCGTCGAGCTCGTCGTCGTCCTCGTCGTCGAGCTCGTCGTCGTCGTCCTCGTCGTCCTCGTCGACCACCCGCGGCGACACGTACGGGTCGTCGTCGGACACCGGCCGCTCCGGCAGGGTCTCGGTCGACAACAGCACCCGCTCGATGTGCTCGGCGGAGCGGATCACCTCGTCGGGACGGAACGACAGGATCGGCGTCTTCTTCGACCGCACCTGGCGGGCGATCGAGCCCTGGATGCGCACCCGATGACCGTTGAGGGCCTCGAGGATCTCGGCGTCGCCCTCCTCACCGCGCAGCGAATCGAAGAACACGATCGCCCGGTTCATCTCGGCGTCGACGTCGATCGCCGTGATCGTCACCAGGTCGAGCCGCTCGTCGTCGATGCGGGTGAGCTCCTCGGCGATCACCTCGCGCAGCGACTCGTTCAGCCGAGCGGTGCGCGGATACCGGTGCGTCGACGGCGCAGGGGAACGACGGGGGCGACTCATGGGAGCACCCTATCTGGGCATGCTCAGTCGAAGATCGGCTTCGACCGCAGGCTGCGCTTCAGCTCGGCCATGCCGCTCGTCGTGGCGATCACCTCGACCGCGTCCCACAAACGCAGTGCCTCATCGCCTCGAGGGATCTGCGCGATCACCGGACCGAAGAAGCTGTTCTCGTCGGCCTGACCCGGCCGGAACGTGAGGATCGGCGTGCCCACATCCTTGCCCGCGCGCTCGAGCGCCAGCGCGGTGTCGGCGCGGATGTGGGCGTCGTGCGACTCGTCGAGGTGGTGCTCGGCGAAGGCCCGGTCGAGACCGGCTCGCTCGAGCATGTCGGCGATGAACGCCGCCGTCTCGCCGCGGACCGCCTCTCGACGCTGCTCGTTGTGGATGCCGGTGCCGAGCGCGGTGTAGAGCCGCCCGACCGCCTCGTTGCCCTCCGCCAGCCGCACGGCATCGGCCACGCGCAGGCACTCCAGCCCGGCCATGTGACCGCGGCGGTACTCGGGCGTGTACCAGTCGGCCACGAGCTGCTCGTTGAGCACCGCGAGCGAGATGAACCGCCAGTCGACCGAGTAGTCGCGCAGCCCCTGCACCTCCACCACCCAACGGGACGTGATCCACGCCCACGGACACACGGGATCCCAGAAGAAGTCGACGTCGGCCATGCAGACCACGCTAGCCATGCGTCCAACTGCGATGGAAAGAGGCGATGGAAGGAGGCGGGAGAAGGAGGCGTCAGCGACGGAGCAGGCGATCGATCCGGCGCGACCCCCAGGCCAGCATCACCACGGAGATCACGAGCAGCACCAGCGCGTGGACCACGAGCGACGCCGTCCACACTCCGGCGTTGCACGCCCGCACCAGCGCCACCCCGTGGTAGAGCGGCGAGAGCTGCACCACCCAGGCCCACCCGCCGTAGGACGAGATCGGGAAGAACGTGGCCGAGAACAGGAACAGCGGCATCATCAGCGTGTTCACGATCTCCATGTCCGACCAGCCGCGCATGTACGTGGTGCCGAGGAAGCCGATGCTCGCGAAGGTGAGGCCGATGAGCGCACACACCGGCAGCGCCATCAGGCTCCACCACGACTCGGTGAGCCCCATCGCCGCCATCACCGCGAGGAAGCCGACCGCGTAGATCTGCCCGCGGATGAGCGCCCACGAGATCTCGCCGACCGCGACGTCGGCCGGCCCCATCGGCGTCGCCAGCGCAGCGTCGTAGATGCGGGCGTACTTCAATCGGTGGAGCACGTTGCCGGTGGAGTCGAAGATCGCGCCGTTCATCGCCGACGACGCCATCAGCGCCGGTGCGACGAACGCGTCGTAGGGCACGGACCGGCCGGCGACCGAGACGTCGCCGACGAGATCGCCGACGCCCGCCCGCATCGACAGCAGGTAGAACAGCGGCTCGAAGAAGCCACTGACGACGATCAGCCACTGCCGTCGGTACGCCATCACGTGGCGCTCGATCATGCGATGCGGCCGGCGCACACCGAGACCCGACAGGTACGACACGGGGATGATCCGCAGTGCGATGCCGCTCATCTGGCGCTCACGGGTACAACCGCCTCGCGAGTCGACGGATCGAGATGACCGTGCCGACGGCGGCCCACAGCAGCACGTAGGCGAGATGGCCGGCGACACCGGCCCAGTCGGTGTCGCCGGTGGTGAACCCCCGCGCCACGACGACGCCGTGCCACAGCGGGAACGCTCGAGCGAACCACTGGACCGCCTCGGGCAGTTGCGACAGCGGATAGAACGCGCCGCCGAACA
>JBILUM010000353.1:0-3896 GCA_044370995.1 Ilumatobacteraceae bacterium
GCACTCGTGCTCGCTCCCGGACTCGTTGTGGAGCCCGGCTCCGACGACCACCCCATCGGTCGCTCGCGACGGATCATAGGTGTGCGCCCGGCAGCGGTCGCCGTGCCATGGGGCACCCGGCGTGGAGCCGCCAGATGCGTGGTCAGATAAGTGGTCAGATGCGTGGTCAGATGCCGAGGGCGGCGCGCAGCAGTTGTTCGCCGAGGAAGTCGCGGGCGATGAGCGCCGATGCCTCGGGCGACCAGTGGACGCCGTCGGGACGGGCCTCTTGATCGGTCGTCAGTTGTTGTTCGTCGAGCCAGGCGGGCAGGTCGACGACGGTGACCCTGCCCGGGTGGGCCTCGGCGATGTCGTCCATCGCGGCGTAGAGCACCGCGTGTCGCTCCGGGTCCTCCTGCGTCTGGCCCGAGCTCCACCAGAAGACGTTCGGGATCGGCTCGCGCACCCACACGACGTGGGCCGCGCCGGCGTCGAGCAACCGCTGGGTGAGGATCGTGAAGTCGTCGTGGATCCGCTGGGCGAACACGGGGTCCACGGGTGAGAGTTGCTCGTCCGGCGACCACCGGCGGTCGAGCACGTCCCACGAGGTGGTGAGCAGCATCACGACGTCCGGCGCGAGCTCACCGACCTGCTCGGCGAGCCCGGTCTCGGCCCACGTGTCGCAGCGCGGGTCGGTCTGGGTCCACTCCTGCACGAGGAACTCGCCGCCGCGGACGAACCCGCAGCCCTGCTCGGCGAGGACCGACACCTGGGCGAGGTCGGGGCGTTCCACCGCCCACTGGGCGAGCCCGGCGCCGGTCGCCTCTGCGGTCGAGTCGCCGGCGACCACCACCCGCATCGGTCGTGCGAGCGGCGGGATCGGCACGAGCGTGGTCGTGGTCGAGGTGGGCGCAACCGTGCTCGCCGGCGCCACGTCGGTCGGTGCCGCGGAGGGCGGCGTGCTCGGTGCCGACGAGGTCGCGGGAGCGATCGTCGGTGCCGCGGTCGCGACGACGAGCGGGGCCAGGGTGCCCTCGCCGACCGGATCGATCGCCGCTGCATCGGCCGTGTCGTCATCGCCCCAGTAGTCGCCGGTGCCCGCCGGTACGACGAGCACGGCGATCGCGGCCACGAGCGCAGTGGTGCAGAGCGCGATCAGCCCGATGTCGCGCGGGCGACGGAGGAGCCCGTTGCGCACCGGGCGCTCGAACAGCGAGAAGCTCGCCTGTGCGAGCACGAGGGTGACCGCCATCCGCAGCGCGAACAGCGGGACCGTGTCCAGGTCGATGCGGCGCGAGTCGAGCACCACGAACACCGGCCAGTGGTAGAGGTACACGCCGTAGCTGATGCGACCGAGCCAGGCGAACGGCGAGAGCGACAACAGGCTCCGCACCGGGCCCGGCACCTGCAGACCCACGATCAACAGGGCGCTCACCACGCCGACGAGTGGCATGGCACCGTGATACGCGGGGCCGCCGACGGACGGGAACAGCACGAACGTCGCGCACAGCGTCGCAAGCGCTGCCGCGGCGGCGAGGTGCCACCGCGGTGACAGCGTCCGACCGGCGACCAGGAACGCGGCGAGCGCACCGACGAGGATCTCGGCCGCTCGGGCCGGCGTCGACCAGTACGCGGCGTCGGGCCCCCACACCGCGGCGATGACGGGGGCCATCACAGCGAACAGGGCCGTGACGACCGCGACCACGATCGTGCGGCCACGATGGGTGCGGCCGAGGCGGGCGATGCCGACGAAGGCGAGCGGCCACACCCAGTAGAACTGTTCTTCGATCGCGAGCGACCAGTAGTGCTCGAGCGGGGACGCCTGTCCGGCTGCGTCGGCGAACAGTTGCTGGTACGAACCGTCACCGGCGAGGAACACCCAGTTCGCCACCTGGAACAAGCTGCCGAGCAGGTCGCGCTGCAGGTTGGCGACACCAGCGAACAGATCGGTGGTGGCCGACAGCACGGCGATCGCGGCGATGCACAACACGCTCGCGGGCAGCAGTCGCTTCGCCCGGCGGACGTAGAAGCCGGAGACGTCGATGCCGTGGGTGACGTCGTGCTCGGCGATCAGCAGGCTCGTGATCAGGAAGCCCGACAGCGTGAAGAACACCGACACGCCCACGTAGCCCCCGTCGAACCCGGCGATCTCTCCGTGGAACAGCAGGACCGCGAGCACCGACACGGCACGGACGCCGTCGAGTGCGGGTTGGTGGACCATCCGGGGGCGGTTCATGCCGTCGCCATCCTACGGATCGGCCTCCACCGCCCCGGCTATCTTCGCCGTGTGACCCTTCGACGCCCGTCCGTCCGGCTCCTCGCGCAGGCATCGGTCGCGCTCCTGACCGCGGCGCTCGTCGTGGTGCCGACGAGCGGAACGCCGGTCGCGGGTGCTGCCGGCGGCGAAGAGGCGTTCCAGATCGACACGCCCGGACCGCTCGGCGCGATCTCGGTGATCGGCGACTCCGTGCTCGTCGGCGCGGCGATCGAGCCGTCGCTGCCCACCCAGCTGGCGGCGCAGGGATGGGGGCCGATCCGGTTCCGTGCCGGGCTCGGGTACACCGCCGGCAACTTCCAGCCGGGAGGGAGTCGTTTCTCGGTGGCGAACTGGCTCTCCTGGTGGCGGGCCGAGGGCTGGGACGCCCCCAACCTCGTGGTGAACCTCGGCAACAACGACGTCGGCTTCTGCAAGGCGAACCTCACCTGCAACGCCGACACGATCCGCTACGTCCTCGACGCGGCAGGCCCGGACACCACGGTGTGGTGGAGCAAGATCACCCGTCTCTACACGCTGCAGGCCGAGGCCGACGCCTACAACGGCGCGCTGGACCTGGTCGCGTCCGAGCGTCCGAACCTGAAGGTGTGGGACTGGCCGGCCGCGCAGATGGCGAACGGTGTGCCGCTGTCGTGGGACGCGATCCACCTGCCCGACGCGCCGAGCTATCGGCGTCGTTCGGCATTGATGGCGCAGGACATCACGGCGCGCCTCGCCGTGGGGGAGCGCACCGGTACCGACGCGGCGTTGCCGGTCGCGAGCGGCCAGGCCCGGGAGTACCAGCCGCTGCCGCCCGTGCGTGTGCTCGACACCCGCGAGGTCGCCGGTGGACGACTGCCGGCCGGCGGCCAGGCGGTGATCGACCTGTCGACCCGCGTGCCGGCCGGTGCCACCGCGGTTGCCGTCAACCTCACCGGTGTCGACCCGGCCGCCGCTGGCTTCCTCACGGGGCACCCGTGTGCCGCGACGGTGCCGAGCGTGTCGAGCGCGAACTACGCGGCACGCACCAACCGGGGAGCGCTCGCGGTGCTGCCCCTCAGCGCCGACGGCAAGCTCTGCGTGTTCACGTCTGCGGCCGCCGACGTCGTGGTCGATCTGCAAGGAGCGTTCGTGGCCGATGCCTCGCGGCTCTCGCCGCTCGCCCCGGTCCGCCTGGCCGACACGCGCACCTCGGGCCGGCCGACGGTGCTGCGCCTCGACGTGCCGCTGGGTGCTGCGATCGATGCGACTGCCGCGTCGTTGAACCTCACCGCCACGGGAGCCGCCAGCGGAGGTTTCGTGACGGCGTACCCGTGCGGAGGTGCCGTGCCGCTGGTGTCGAACCTCAACTTCGGTCCGAACGAGACGGTCGCAGGCGCCGCCTACGTGCCGCTCGGCGACGGCGGAGACGTCTGCCTGTTCTCGAACGTGCAGGCCGATGTCGACCTCGTCGTCGACCTCACGGGGCTGTTCTCGCCGACCGGTGCGCTCGCGTTCACGCCGGCCGCCCCCACCCGCACCTACGACACCCGCGACGGCACGGGCGGTTGGACGCCGGTGCACGGCGGCGGGCAGACCACCGACGTCCGTGTGGCGCCGCCCACGGCGGCGGCGGTCACCGGCACGCTGACGATGGTGGCGCCTGGCGGGGCGGGGTTCCTGA
>JBILUM010000323.1:0-4216 GCA_044370995.1 Ilumatobacteraceae bacterium
GCCGAAGTTCACGGTGGAGGAGTGCAAGGAGAAGGACATGACCTACAGCGCGCCGATCTTCGTGCGCGCTCGGTTCATGAACCGCAACACCGGTGAGATCAAGGAACAGACGGTCTTCATGGGTGATTTCCCGATGATGACCGAGAAGGGCACGTTCATCATCAACGGCACCGAGCGTGTCGTCGTGAGCCAGCTCGTCCGCTCGCCCGGCGTCATCTTCGAAGCCGGTGAGCGCTACCGCCTGCGCAACCTGAGCAAGCACCAGCTCGTCAAGGGCACCGTCCACCCGTACCGCGGTGAGTGGATGGAGTTCGACGTCGAACACAAGCCGGGCAAGGACGTCACCGCCGGCACCCGTATCGCCCGCAAGCGCCGGATGAGCATCTTCATCCTGCTGCGCGCCCTCGGCTACGACGAGGAGCACGCACCGGGCTTCATCGACCGCTTCGTCAGCCACTTCGACTTCCTCGAGGGCCAGTGGGAGAAGGAGCGCCACATCGCTCCCACCCAGACCGAGTCGCTCGTCGAGATCTACAAGCGTGCCCGTCCGGGTGAGCCGCCGACCCCCGAGTCGGCCCGCGCCTACTTCCGCAACGCGTTCTTCGAGAACCGTCGCTACGACCTGTCCCGCGTGGGTCGCTACAAGCTCGACCGCAAGCTCGGCGGCGAGGTCGCCAAGCTCGACGAGCTGTTCGGCGCCGGCACGATCGAGATGGGCCAGGTCTTCACGACCGACAACGACGACCCGGCCAAGATGCCGGCGTTCAGCGACGAGGTGCTGCGCCCCAACGAGGTCGTGGCCGCCGTCAGCTACATGCTCCACCTGGTGAAGCAGGAGCCCGGCTACAGCCTCGACGACCAGGACCACTTCGCGAACCGCCGCATCCGTTCGGTCGGCGAGCTGATCCAGAACCAGGTGCGCATCGGCCTCAGCCGCATGGAGCGCGTGGTCCGTGAGCGCATGACCACCCAGGACGTGGAGGCCATCACCCCCACCACCCTGGTGAACATCCGCCCGGTGGTCGCTGCCATCAAGGAGTTCTTCGGCACCTCGCAGTTGTCGCAGTTCATGGACCAGGTGAACCCGCTGTCGGGCCTCACTCACCGTCGTCGTCTGTCCGCGCTCGGCCCGGGCGGTCTGTCCCGTGAGCGCGCCGGCTTCGAAGTCCGTGACGTGCACTTCAGCCACTACGGCCGCATGTGCCCGATCGAGACGCCCGAGGGTCCGAACATCGGCCTCATCGGTGCGCTCTCCACGTTCGCCCGCGTGAACGAGTTCGGCTTCATCGAGACGCCCTACCGCGTGGTCAAGAACGGCAAGGTCACCGACGAGATCCGCTACATGGCCGCCGACGAGGAGGAGAAGTACGTCGTCGCCCAGGCCAACACGCCGATCAACGCCGACGGCACCTTCAAGACCGAGCGGATCCTCTGCCGTCGCAGCCCGCAGGCCGCGAGCCTCGAGGACCTCAAGCGCATGCTCGAAGCCGAGAGCTTCTTCGGTGCCACCACCGACATCGCCTCGGTGACGCCCGACGAGGTGCAGCTCATGGACGTGAGCCCGCGCCAGATCGTGTCCGTCGCCACCGCGCTCATCCCGTTCCTCGAGCACGACGATGCCAACCGCGCCCTCATGGGTGCGAACATGCAGCGTCAGGCAGTGCCCCTGCTGCGTGCGGAGGCCCCGTACATCGGCACCGGCATCGAGGACCGCGCTGCCCGCGACGCGGCCGACCTCATCCAGGCCACCGGCTCGGGTGTCGTCACCGAGGTCAGCGGCGATGCGATCACCGTCCAGTACGACGAGGCCGGCAAGCGCACCTACCGCCTGTCGAAGTTCCGTCGCTCGAACCAGGACACCTGCATCAACCACCGCGTCCGCGTGGTGGAGGGCGAGAAGATCAGCACGGGCACGATCCTGGCCGACGGTCCGTCCACCGATCACGGTGAGCTGGCGCTCGGCAAGAACCTGCTCGTCGCCCTGATGCCGTGGGAGGGCTACAACTTCGAGGACGCGATCATCCTCTCGGAGCGCCTGGTGAAAGACGACGTGCTCACGTCGATCCACATCCACGAGCACGAGGTCGATGCCCGCGACACCAAGCTCGGCCCGGAAGAGATCAGCCGGGACATCCCGAACCTGTCCGACGACATCCTGCGCGACCTCGACGACCGCGGCATCATCCGCGTCGGCGCCGAGGTCGGCCCCGGCGACGTGCTCGTCGGCAAGGTCACGCCGAAGGGCGAGACCGAGCTCACCCCCGAGGAGCGCCTGCTGCGCGCCATCTTCGGTGAGAAGGCCCGCGAGGTGCGCGACACCAGCCTCAAGGTGCCCCACGGCGAGAACGGCAAGGTCATCGACGTCAAGGTGTTCAACCGTGAGGACGGCGACGAGCTGCCCCCCGGCGTGAACCAGCTGGTCCGCGTGTACGTGGCCCAGAAGCGCAAGATCTCCGTCGGCGACAAGCTCGCCGGCCGTCACGGCAACAAGGGCGTCATCTCCAAGATCCTCCCGATCGAGGACATGCCGTACACCAACGACGGCATGCCGGTCGACATCATCCTCAACCCGCTGGGTGTGCCGAGCCGCATGAACGTCGGCCAGGTGCTCGAAGCGCACCTCGGTTACGCAGCCCGTTGGGGTTGGACCGACGTGAAGAACGACAAGGTCGTGGGCGACGCCCCGATCCGCGGCACCGAGACCAAGACGCGTCCGAACACCAAGCCGGCCACGTTCGTGGCCACGCCCGTGTTCGACGGCGCCCACTGGGACGAGGAGGAGACGGCGGGCAAGCACCCGACGATCCAGAGCATCCTCGAGAACCTCAACCCCGAGTCGGCCGACGGCGTGCGCCTCATCGGCACCGACGGCAAGACCACGTTGTACAACGGCCGCACCGGCGACCCGTACGACAACCCGGTCACCGTGGGCTACATGTACATCCTGAAGCTCGCCCACCTGGTCGACGACAAGATCCACGCCCGCTCCACCGGCCCGTACTCGATGATCACCCAGCAGCCGCTCGGTGGCAAGGCGCAGTTCGGTGGTCAGCGCTTCGGTGAGATGGAGGTGTGGGCCCTCGAGGCCTACGGCGCGGCGTACTGCCTGCAGGAGCTGCTCACCATCAAGTCCGACGACGTGCTCGGCCGCGTGAAGGTGTACGAGTCGATCGTCAAGGGCGAGAACGTCCCGGAACCCGGCATCCCCGAGAGCTTCAAGGTGCTCATGAAGGAGATGCAGGCTCTGTGCCTCAACGTCGAGGTGCTCCAGGCCGACGGTACCGAGATCGAGATGCGTGAGATCGACGAGGACGTCTTCCGTGCGGCCGAGGAGCTCGGCATCGACATCAGCCGCCCCGAGCGCGGCACCGACGACGACGACCGCGAGCGTGCCGCACGCCGCGAGCGCGCCTACTGATCCTCAGCGGATCAGACCAGACCTGACGACGACGAGTCGACGAAGACGACGAAGAGAACGACGAAAGAGGCGCCGAGATGCTCGATGTGAACATGTTCGACCAGCTGAAGATCGGGTTGGCCACGGCCGACCAGATCCGCACGTGGTCCCACGGTGAAGTGAAGAAGCCCGAGACGATCAACTACCGCACGCTGCGTCCCGAGAAGGACGGCCTGTTCTGCGAGAAGATCTTCGGACCGACCCGCGACTGGGAGTGCTACTGCGGCAAGTACAAGCGCGTCCGCTTCAAGGGCATCATCTGCGAGCGCTGTGGCGTCGAGGTCACCCGCTCGAAGGTGCGTCGTGAGCGGATGGGTCACATCGAGCTCAGCGCGCCCGTCGTGCACATCTGGTACCTCCGCGGTACCCGCAGCTGGCTGGCCTACCTCCTCGCCGGCATCGAGCCGAAGGAAGAGCTGAAGGCCAAGCAGCTCGAGAAGGTCATCTACTTCGCAGCCAACCTCGTCACCTTCGTCGACGAGGACGCCCGCCACGAGAACATCAGCACCCTCGAGGCCGAGTACCTCGAAGAGCGCGATGCGATCCAGAAGGAGCTCGAGCTGGCGATCGACCGCCGGTACAAGGAGCTCGAGGACGAGGCCACCAAGACCGAGGCCGAGGGTGCCGACGCCCGCAAGCTGAAGAACACGGCCGAGAAGGAGATCCAGGCGATCCGCGATCGCTACGAGATGGAGCTCGATCTGCTGCAGCGCACGTGGGACGAGTTCCGCAAGCTGCACGGCCGCCTCATCATCGACG
>JBILUM010000324.1:0-4206 GCA_044370995.1 Ilumatobacteraceae bacterium
ACTCCACGAGCGGAACGGGAGGGATTCGAACCCCCGGGCCTTGTGAGCCGGCCGCTTTCAAGGCGGCTGCATTTGTCCGCTCTGCCACCGTTCCGGGCGACACGCTAGCGGTCGGGCCTCGTTCGGCACCCGGTCCGTCCCGATGTCCGTCGCAGCCGCTACCGGGCCGGTACGGTCGCCCGCATGAGCGTGCTCACCGTCCGCGGGGTCGACCTGCACCACGACCTGTCGGGCCAGGGCCCCGCGATGATCTGGGGTCACGGGCTCACCAGCAGCCGCGCCCGAGAGGACGCCACGGGGCTGGTCGACTGGGGTCGGGTTCGTGAACACGCCAGCGTCCTGCGCTACGACGCCCGCGGCCACGGCGAGAGCGGGTCGACGGCCGACCCCGGCGACTACCACTGGCGGGCGCTCGCCCACGACCAGCTCGCCCTCGCCGACGCGCTCGACATCGAGCGCTACGTCGCCGGCGGTGCCTCGATGGGCTGTGCCACCGCGCTCCATGCAGCAGTCCTCGCACCCGAACGCATCGCCGCGCTCGTGCTCGTGATCCCGCCCACCGCGTGGGCGACGCGCGCCGCGCAGCAACAGGGGTACGAGTTGAGCGCCCAGCTGGTCGAGCAGGGCCAGTTCGACCTGCTCGTGCAGGGTGCGCGCGCCACACCGTCGCCCGATCCACTGGTCGACGACCCGTCGTGGAAGGACGGCTTCGAGGAGATGCTCCGCACCACCGATCCGGTGCGGCTCGCACGCATCTTCCGCGGCGCGGCCATCACCGATCTGCCCGAGCCCGACGCGATCGAGGCGATCGACGTGCCCACGCTGATCCTCTGCTGGACCGGCGACCCCGGCCACCCCTTCGCCACGGCGGAACGCCTGGCCGAGATGATCCAGGGATCACAACTCGCGGTGGCCAGCACGTCCGACCAGCTGGCTCGCTGGACCGACCGGATCACCACGTTTCTCGACGCGCTCGCCTGAGCGAGGGGCGCCTCCCACCCCCGGGGCGTCAGACCAGCTCGGGGATCACCTCGGTCCCGAACATCGTGATCGTCCGGTGCAGGTCGGCTTCGGGGAGACCGCCCATGTCGAACATGACCAGGTGGGTGTCGAGGTGCAGCAACTCCCGCAGCCGGCCCATCCGGTCGAGCACCTCGGCGGGGCTGCCGCACAGCGCCATCGAGCGCACGGTGCTGTCGTAGTCGAACGGCGGGATCGTCGTGATGCCCATCCCAGTCGCGATGAATTCGGTCACCCACGTCATGTAGGCGGTGTAGCGAGGTTCCCAGGTGGCTCGTGCTTCCTGCGACGTGGCCGCCACGTGGCAATGGCTCACGCATCCGATCCGTGCGTCGGATCGGGCCCGGCCCGCCGACTCCCAGCCGACCAGGTATCGCTCCACGACGGGCACGAACGCTTCGGGGCGACCGAACACCGTCGGCAGGATCAACCACAAGCCCAGGCGCGCTGCGAGTTCGACGGACTCGACCGAACCGGCGCCGAGCCACATCGGCGGCCGGGGCGTCTGCATCGGTCGGGGCAGCACCTGCACACCGTCGAGTGCCGCACGGTGATGGCCGCTCCACGTCACCGGCCCGTCGGTCTCCCAGATGCGGACCAGCAGCTCCACGTGCTCGTCGAAGGCAGCCCTGGCATCGGCGGCGTCCCGGCCGAACGCGGCGAAGGTGTGCGGGAACGCGGTGCCACGACCGATCACCGGCTCCACCCGACCACCCGACAGCAGATCGACCGTCGCATAGTCCTCGGCGACCCGCACAGGATCGAGGTTGGCGCCCAGCGTCACGCCGGTCGACAGTCGCAGCGTCGTCGTGCGTTCGGCGATCGCCGCCAACACGATCGGCGGTGCGGAGAGGATGTAGTCGCAGAAGTGGTGTTCACCGAGGTGGACCGAACGGAAGCCCACCTGCTCGGCGAGCACCGACTGCTCCACGAGCGAGCGATGACGCTGGGCCTGGGTCACCTTCACCTGCGTCACCGGATCGGTGAGGTGATCCCCGAGCGACAACAGACCGACGTCCATGCACGGACCGTATCCACGATGCCGAGCTGAGAACGTCAGCGGAGACCATCAGCGACACCGCACCGGGTGCGGTGTCGTGATCAGCCGGCGAGGGCGGCCTTCACCTGGGCGGCGATCTTCGCGCCGTCGGCGGACGTGCCGGCCTTGGCCCGCACGGCCGACACCACACGACCCATCGCCTTCATGCCGGTGGCACCGTCGGCGGCTGCGGCCGCGACCTCGGCGGCCACCAGCTGCGCGAGCTCGTCGTCGCTCAGGGCGGCCGGCAGGTAGGCCTCGAGCACGGCGGCCTCGGCGCGCTCGCTCGCGACCTTCTCGGCGCGGCCTGCGGTCTGGAACGCGTCGGCGGCCTCGTGGTGCATCCTCACCTCGGTGGCCAGCACGGCGAGCACCTGATCGTCGCTCAGCTCGACCAGCTCGCTGCCGGCGGTCTCGGCGACCGAGATGGCCGACAGCGCCTGGCGCAGCGCCGACAGCGACACCTCGTCACGGGCCTTCATCGCTGCGGTCAGCGCGGTCTTCAACTCGTCCTTGACGCTCATCTCATCCACACCCATCTCACTCGTGTCGTGTCACTCGATGTACTCGATGTCGATCTGCTCTCGGCCTGCCCGCCCGTCAGTCGGGGCGGATGTGGCTGCGCAGCGACGCCACCCAGTCGTCGGCCTCGCGCCAGCGCTGGTCGGCGTGCTCGCGCACCTCGTGCGCGTGCGCACCAGCCGCCGGGTACGAGCCGAGGAACTTCACCCGGCCCTGCTTGGCGCGCAGCTCGCGCATCGCATCGGCCAACAGCTCGTCGGCGACGTGGCCGTCGGCATACACGATGAAGCAGTAGTCGCCCAGCCCGCCGTCCTTGGTGGGGCGCGACAACAGGTTCGACAGGTTGATGCGGCGCGCCGCGAACTCCTGCAGGATCGAGATCAACGAGCCGGGCTCGTCGGCACGCTGGTAGATGACGAGCGCCGTGCGGTCGTGCCCGGTCGGCGCCGGCACCCCCTCGCGGGCGACGACCACGAACCGGGTCTGATTGCCCGGGTGGTCGGCGATGTCGGGCACGAGGATCTCGAGGCCGTACAGCTCGGCGGCGGTGCGCGGAGCGACGGCGGCATGGCCGAACCCGAGCTCGCTCGCCAGACGGGCGCCCTCGGCGGTGGAGTTGGCGGCGCGCAGCTCGGCCTGGCCGACGTGGTTGCGCAGGAACGCGTGGCACTGGGCGGTGGCGACCGGGATCGACAACACGACCTTGACGTCCTCGATCGACGTGCCCCTCGGCGCCATCAGGCAGTGCTCGATGTCGAGCACGACCTCGCGCTGGATGAGCAGGTCGTGGCTGAACGCGAGCTCGTCCTGGGTGAGGTTCACCGCGCCCTCGATCGAGTTCTCGATCGCGACGAAGCCGAGGTCGACCTCGCCCTGCTCGACGGCGTCGAGCACGTCGGGCATCGTGCGGAACAGCACGAACTCGCCCTGTGCGAGATCCGGCTGCGACTTCAGCGCCTGCTCGGTGAAGGTGCCGAGCGGGCCCAGGAACCCGATGCGTGTCATGTGCCCAGGCTACGGGCTGGACTCCGTTCGGCCAGGTGAGGTTTCCCCGACCGCCTCGAGAGGCACGGGTGTCCGACCGGTCGGACCGCTGCTGGCAGGTCGAGAAGATGTGCGGCCAGAGGGAACTCCGACGGGGGACGGGCCAGAATGTGCGAGTGGACGAGGCACGGCTCCGGCGACTGATCGACGACATCCGGACGGGGGCGACCTCCCCCGACGATGCGGTCGCGGAACTGAGGCGACTGCCGTTCGCCGATGTCGGCGACGCCCTGGTCGACCATCATCGAGCGCTGCGCCAGGGCCTGCCCGAGGCCATCTACGGCCCCGGTAAGTCGCCCGAGCAGTGCGTGCGCATCGTCACCGAACTGCTCGAGCACGACGACGGACCCGTGCTGCTCACGCGCACCACCGACGACCAGCGCAAGGCGGTGCTGGCCGAGCACCCCGAGGGCGTCGTCGGATCCGGGTGCGTCGCGTGGCGCCTGCCCGAGCCCTACCGGCCGTTCCGCGTGCTCGCGGTGAGCGCCGGCACGGCCGACGTCCCCGTGCTCGACGAGGCCGTGTTCACCCTGCGCGCCTACGGCTTCGAGCCCGACCGGCTCACCGATGTCGGTGTCGCC
>JBILUM010000325.1:0-4205 GCA_044370995.1 Ilumatobacteraceae bacterium
GGGGGGGTCGCGGGGTGGGTGTTTTGTGGGGGGGCGCGGCTGTGGGGGCGCACCAGGCTCAGGGCGGCGATGGCCGCCAGTGCGATGTGCGTTTTCCTCATGGTTCTCCCCCACGGTTGGTGGTGTTCTGTGTGATCAGTTGTGCGTCTGGTGGTGTGTGCGTGTCTGGTGGAGCGGTGTGCTCCGGCGGGGTCCCTTCCGTGCCCCTTGGTCACCCCCTCCCGTCTCGGTCGGACGCGAGCTCTGCCAGCTCGGCGAGCATCGCACGCTTGTGGCGGTAGGCGGCCGCGAGCGGCTCGCCGGCGGCGAGCGCCTCGGCGACGAGTGCCTCGGCGGCGGCGTAGCGAGTGGCGGCATCGAGCACGTCGGCGGCGCGGTCGGCCGGGATGCGCACGCAGCCCGACGGATCGATCACGATCACGTCGCCGTCGGCGACGGAGACGCCATCGACAGCGATCACCTCGCCGACCGACAGCAGGTGTGCGGTCCCATTCGGGCCGACGACCCGCTCGCCAGCGGCGAGCACCGGCAGGCCGATCGCATCCATGTCGTCGCGGTCGCGGACCCAGCCGTCGACCAGCACCCCGACGGCACCCTGCTGGCGGGCAGCTCCGGCGAGGATCTCGCCGAACACGGCTCCCGGCACGGGCCGCGCGCCGGCGATCACCACGACGCGGTCGCGGAGGTCGGCGGACAGCACGTCGTAGATGGGGCTGAGGCCGGGACCCGACGTGTCGTGGGCGAGCTGCACCGTGAGGGCGCGACCGGACACCACCGTCGACGCGGCGACGACCGGGGTGAGCGGCGGCGTGAGCCAACCGTCCATGCCCCAGAGCGCGAGCACGTCGGCGATCGCCGACACGGGCGCAGCCACGCCGTTCACCCCGCCGGCCAGGCCTTCCGGTAGTGCTGGACGAGCCACTTGTTGAACTGCACGTGGCTCTCCTCCTGCCAGGAGTAGCGGCCGCGAGCGGCGTAGCGGCTGTGCATGCCGCGCTGCACCTTCGTGGTCGCGTCCTGGTCCTGCTGTACGAAGACCTGCACCCCGGCGTCGCTCATCTTGAAGAGATGGTCGAACATCGGGTGCTCGAGGGCGGAGGGGTGGAACAGGTAGCCGATCTCCACGTCGATCGTGTCGGCCGTCTTGGGCCGCACGATGAAGAAGAACGCCTGGTCGGGTGCGGTACCGAAGCACAGCGTCGGCGGCATCAGCGCGAAGGTGGAGCGGGTGCGCTCCTCCTCGGTGAGCTGCGGGAAGACCGGCATCAGCGCCTTGGTGGTGGCGTTGAAGCCACCGTCGATGTGGGTGTAGCCGTTGGTGCGGAAGATCACGTTCGAGCCGGGCTGCCAGTCGACCGGGAACGCCGCGAGCTCGCTCGGGCAGAAGTCCTGGATGGTGTGGTGCAGCTTGTTGGCGTGGTAGCCGTCGTTGAAGTTCTCGAACATCACCTTCCAGTTCCAGGGCAGGTCGGTGAGCGTGAACGTGCCGGGACAGACGGCGTGCTCGAGGTCGTAGTGCTCGAGGTAGGGGGTGTACGCGGCGAGCGTTGGGGCGAGCGGCTCGGCGTTCGGGTCGGAGTGCACGAACACGAAGCCCTGCCACAGCTCCACCTTCAGCGCGGGCAGTGGGTAGTCCTTCTTGTCGAAGCCCTGCGTCCGTTCCATCGCCGGGGCACCGAGCAGGCGGCCGGTGAGGTCGTAGCTCCACAGGTGGTACGGGCAGGTGAACTTCGTGCAGTGGCCCTCGTCGTCGACGACCTGCATGCCGCGGTGCTGGCAGATCGACGAGAACGCGTGCACCTCGCCGTCCTTCGCGCGGGCCACGATGATCGGCTCCCCGTGACCGGTGGTGGTGGTGAAGTAGTCGCCCGGCTCGGGGATGCGGCTCGCCACGCCGACGCACTGCCACTGCGAGGCGAAGACGGCCTCGCGCTCGAACGCGAGGAACTCCTCGGAGGTGTAGATCTCCGGCGGCATCGTGATCGCGGTCGCGTAGTCGGTGGTGCTCGCGTCGAACGACGTGAGCAGGTCGTGGCTGAGGATGGTCATGACGTGGACTCCTGACGCGTGTCGCTCGACGTTGCGGTCCCGGCCGCGGCCGGGACGGGTGCGCCATAGCCACCCCCACCGGGCAGGTCGAGGCGCACGTGGTCACCCGGCTGCAGGGTGACGCGTGCCTGGGTGCGCACGGGTTCGCCGTTCACCGTGAAGGCGCCGGCGCTGCCCTGGGTGCCACCGAAGATGCCCTCGGGTGCGTGGGCGAGGCGGGAGGTGACGGCGTTCAGCTGCCAGGCGCGCTCGGTGTCGACGGTGAACTCGATGGTCTGGCCGAGGCCGCCCACCTGGGCGCCGGCTCCACCGCTGCCGACCCGGAGTTCCTTGCGCAGGAAGCGGATCGGGGCCGAGGCCTCGACGACCTCGATCGGCACGGCGGCCACGCCCGTGGGATACGAGCACGCCGACAGGCCGGGCTTCGCGGCACGTGCCCCGACGCCGCCGGCGTAGGTGAACATCGCCGTGATGAACGGACGACCGTCGTCGTGATTGCCGCTCACCTGCATCGTCCAGACGGCGCCCGAGCCCTCGGCCATCGCCTGGTCGGGACGGATCTGGGCGAGCGCCTTGAGCAGCGCGTTCGGCAGGAACATTCCGACGACGTGCCGGGCGGTGCACGGCTGCGGCGACACGGCGTTGACGATCGAGCCGACCGGCGCTTCCACCTTGATCGGCGCGAGGCTGCCGTGGTTGTTGGGCAGGTCGGGGTTGAGCACCGATCGCACCGTGAAGGTCGTGTAGGCGTGGGTGTAGTTCTTCACCACGTTGATGCCGTACGGGCTGGCGCCCGACGATCCCTCGTAGTCGACGGTGATCTCGCCGGCCTCCGGGTCGACCGTGACCGCGCAGACGATGTCGATCTCGCTGCCGTCGGCCAGGTCGAGCACGGCGCTCGCCCGATAAGTACCGGCGGGCAGCTCACGGATGCTCGCCCGCGTGGCCGCCTCGGAGCGGGTGATGATCTCGTCGGCGAGGTCCTCGATGTCGTCGAGGTCGTGACGGTCGCACAGCGCACGCAGGCGCTGCGCACCCACCTCGCCGCTCGCCATCTGGGCGTGCAGGTCGCCGGCCATGTGGTCGGGCTGGCGCACGTTCGACAGGATGAACTTCCAGGCGTCGTGGTTGCGCTCGCCTGCGATCATCAGCCGCACGATCGGGATCCAGATGCCCTCTTCGAACACGTCGCGGGCGCCGGCGCCGATGCCGTAGCCGCCCACATCGGTGTGGTGGATGGTCGACCCGAAGAACGCGATCACCCGCCCGTTGCGGAACACCGGGCACAGCACGGTGACGTCGAGCAGTTGGCCGGCCGTCTTGTACGGGTCGTTGGTGATGAGGACATCACCCTCGACGAGGGAGTCGGTCGGGTACTCCTCGAGGATCGCCGAGGCGGCCCGGGCGAGGGAGTTGATGTGACCGGGCGTGCCGGTGACGGCCTGGGCGACCATACGGCCGCGCCGGTCGAACACGGCGTTGGCCAGGTCGCCGGCCTCGCGCACGATCGGGGAGAACGCGGCGCGCTGCAGTGCGCGGGCTTGCTCGTTGACGGTGGCGATGAGGCTCTGCCACAGCACCTCGAGCTCGATGGGGTCGAACGTGCGGGTCATCGTGCGCCGCCTTCCTGGCCGTCGTCCGGTCTGCTCTGTGGGCCGGCGGCCCGTCGTTCTGCGAGGAGCGACCCGTCGGGGAGGACGGATGCGGTCCAGTTCGGGCGGATGACCGCCGTGGTCTCGCGCTCTTCGACGATCGCCGGACCTTCGATGCGCTGGCCGACACCGAGGTCGCCGCGCCGGTACACCGGTGTGTCGACCGCTGCGGCACCACGATCGAAGCGAACCGGCCGGTGGCGCACGGGCGCACCGACCTCGGTGCTCACCACGGTGGTCGGCTCGACGGTGGCCGCCGGGGCGAACGCCGACAGGCGCCAGGTGACGGCCTCGACGCCCACGTCGGGGATGGTGAGCCCGTAGATGCGGCGGTAGTCGGCCTCGAACATCTCGACCACCTGGGCATCGGTGGCCGGCCAGTCGTCGCCGCTGGTCTCGCCCACCCAGATCGTGATCTCGTTGCCCTGGCCCAGGTAGCGGGCGTCGAGGCCGTAGCGGAAGCGGATCGCCTCCGGCGCGACGCCGGCGGCCGCGAGGACGCGG
>JBILUM010000630.1:0-2505 GCA_044370995.1 Ilumatobacteraceae bacterium
CGTAGTGGCTGCGGCAGTGACCGAGCGTGAAGTACAGCACGCACCCGTCGCCGAGCGGCCGTCGGTACATCACCAGTCGTGGCTCGTCGACCGGCCAGTCCTTCTCGGCGAATCCAGGACCGGTGTCGCCACTCCATCGGGTCTCGAGCAGTGGCTCGAGTTCACCGTGGTACTCGCTGAGGTACAGCTCGTCGTTGGCGTCGAACGGCTCGATACCGGCGACGAGCGGGTCGGCCTCCGCACCGGGCGACACGGTCACCGTGTACGGCTCGATCGCCGGGTGCGAGAGGAACTGGCTGCCGAGGGTGTCGGCGAAGACGGGGAACGCTCGCGGCGTCTCGAACGAACCCTGGCCGAGCGCGACCGGCGGATCGATGGCCGAGTTGGTGCCGTGGAGCGCGAACCAACGCCCACCTCGTTCGACCCACGAGCGCAGCCGCTGCTGCGTCTCGTCGCTGGGTCGGACGTTGCAGGTGTACGAGATCAACAGGTCGCACCCGTCGATCACGTCGACGTCCTCGTAGTCGCTCGCGACCGTCGTGCGGATCTCGTGGTGCTCGCCGAGCAGCTGCAGGAGCTGCAACCGGGCATAGTCGAAGTCGTGCCACCAGCCGCCGACGACGAGGTGGGCGTTGATGCGCCGGGCCATCGTGCGCCGACTCAGAACTTGATGCGCTTGGTGTACCCGCCATCGATCACGACGTTGGCGCCGGTGATGAGGCTCGCCGCAGGGGAGGCGAGGAACGCGATCGTGTTGGCGACCTCGCGCGGCTCGCCGAGGCGCTTGAGCGGCATCTTGTCGACGATCGTGTCGTAGAACGCGGTCATGTTGGTCTTGATCGTGTCCCAGTTGCCGCCCTCGAAGAAGACCGGGCCGGGTGACACGATGTTGACGCGGATGCCCTTGCCGGCGAGCGACTGGGCGATGTTGTTCGCGTAGGCGACCATCGCGGCCTTCATCGGGCCGAAGTTGCCGGGGCCGGCGAACTCCTCCTGTGCAGCGATCGACGACAGGCAGACGATCGAGCCGCCACCGCCGGCCTCCATGATCGGCGTGAGCACCTCGTTGGCGCGGGTGAGGCCGAAGATGTCGAGGTTGAGGTTGTTCAACCAGGCACCTTCGCCGCGGCCGCTGGCACCGGACATGTTGTGCACGAAGATGTCGCACCCGCCGAGCTGCTCGGCTGCCTGCGCGAGCCAGCCCTTGTACTCATCGGCGTTCGAGGCGTCGATGCCGGCGCCGTACGCCTTGCGGCCGGTGGCCTCGAGCGCGGCGACCGCCTCGCTCACGTCACCGCGGGCGCAGATCGCGACGTCGCACCCTTCTTCGGCGAGCAGCTGCGCGGTCGCGAAACCGAGGCCCCGCTTGCCGCCCGTGATGATCGCCTTCTTGCCTGCCAGACCAAGATCCATGGAAGTACCCCCCACTCGAAGTTCGAACTGCCGCGGAGCATAGGGTGCACCCATGACCCCATGGCGAGTTGCAGGGATACCGATGTCGTTCCCCTCGACGGTTCGGTCGACGGTTCGGTCGACGGTTCCGTCGACGGAGCAGCGGCGATGAGCGCCGGAGGTGCGGTCGCTGCCGATCGAACCGTCGCGATCGTCACGGGTGCAGGCTCGGGCATCGGTCGCGCTGCCGCCGAGTTGTTCCTCGCTCGCGGGGGAGCGGTCGTGGCTGTCGATCTCACCGAGGAGTCGCTTGCGTGGACGGCGGGCGTGCCCGACCCGACGGCGGTCGTGGCGCTGGCGGGCGACGTCACGCTCGAGGCGACGAACGCTGCCGCTGTGGCGACGGCGCTCGAAGCGTTCGGTCACCTCGACGTCGCGGTGCTGAACGCGGGGATGGCCGGCGGTCTCCAGGTGGAGGACGACGGCGCCATGGAGCGTTTCGACCAGATCATCGCGGTGAACGTCCGTGCGGTGGCGTTGGGCATCCGCCAGGCAGCGCCGGCGATGCGGGCCACGAGCAGCCGCGGCGCGATCGTCGTGACGGCGTCGACGTCAGGCCTCGGCGGCGACCCGCGCAACTGGGCGTACAACACGTCGAAGGCGGGGGTCATCAACCTCGTGCGCGGGATGGCGATGGACTACGGCAGCCAGGGCATCCGCGTCAACGCGGTCGCCCCGGGCCCGGTCGAGACGGGGATGACCCAGCGGCTCACGACCATGCCCCAACTGCATGCGTCGATGGCTCGGCGCATACCGTTGCAGCGTTGGGGGCAACCGAGCGAGCTGGCCGAGGCCATCTGGTTCCTCGCGTCCCCGGCCGCCAGCTTCGTCCACGGGGTCGTGTTGCCCGTCGACGGGGGCCTGAGCGCGAACGCCGGTCACTTCGACCTCCCCGAACGATCCGATCCCACCTGAACGAGCACCTCAGAAAGTGAACCCATGAGCAGCGACGAGAAACTCATCACCAACTACGAAGACGTCACCGTCTACGGCCTCGACGCCGATCGCGAGGCGCAGTTGATCGCCGAGCAGAACGAGTGCACGTTCGGGTGG
>JBILUM010000326.1:0-4168 GCA_044370995.1 Ilumatobacteraceae bacterium
GCAGGCACCTTGGTCTCGAGGCCCTCGAGATACCGCACGTCGTCGTCGGCCACGAAGACGTTCACGAACTTGCGCAGTGCGCCGCTGTCGTCGAACAGCCGCTCCTGGAAGCCCGGATGGGCGGCCTCGAGCGCGGCCAACACCTCGCCCAGCGTGGAGCCTTCCACCGAGACGGTGGAGCTGCCGCCGGAGATGGGGCGCATGGTGGTGGGGATACGAACGGTCACGGCCATGAGCGAAATGCTACCGATGAGGTCGAGATTTCAACTGCCCGGGCGAGCGGCACTCACGGGTGGCACCCGATCGGCCCACGGTGCCGCCGCTTCGAGCTGCGCGGCCACCCGGACGAGGAGGTCCTCGCGCCCGTACGCGGCGACCAGCTGCACACCCACGGGCAGACCGTCGGCGCTCCAGTGCAGCGGCAGGCTGATCGCCGGCTGGCCGGTGACGTTGAACTGCGCGGTGTACTGCAGCAACTCGAACACGCGGCCACCCTTGCCCGGCTCGGACAGGTAGCCGAGCCGCGGCGGCGGCACCGCGATGGTCGGCGTGACGAGCAGGTCGTAGCCGGGCGAGCCGTCGGCCGGGTGCCACCACGACAGCACGGTGCGGCACCACCGGTGCACCTCGAGCATCGCAGCGACGTACATGGGACCGCTCACCGACCGGCCGATCGCGGCGAGCGCGAGGTTGTCGGCCTCCACGTCGTCCGGCCCCGCTTCCCGTCCGATCGTGCGCTCGAGCATCGCGACGTCGTTGGCGGTCCAGGTGGCGACGATCGTGCGGAAGTGTGCGGCGAAGCTCGCGTCGCCGATCGCAGCCGGCCACTGGTCGTCCACGTCGTGCCCGAGGCGGGCGAGCAGCGCCCCGGCGGCGCGGGCGGCGATCGTGCATTCCTCGTGGCCGGCAGCTCCGAGGGGCGGATGGTCGAGCACGCCGATGCGCAGGCGTCCAGGATCGGCACCCACTTCGTCGGCGAGCGGACGGGTGAACGGCGGCGCTGTGTACGGGTCGCCGGGCTCGTAGCCGGCGAGCAGGTCGAGCATCGCCGCGGTGTCGCGCACCGATCGGGTGACGACACCGTCGATCGTGGAACCCATCCAGCTCTCGCCGGTGTCGGGTGCGAGCGACACGCGCCCGCGCGAGGGCTTGAGCCCGACGAGTCCGCACTCCGACGCAGGGATGCGGATCGAACCACCACCGTCGTTCGCGTGACCGACCGCGACGATGCCGGCCGCGACCGAGGCGGCCGAACCGCCGGACGATCCGCCGGTCGAGTGGTCGAGGTTCCACGGGTTGCGCGTCGGTCCGTAGGCGAGCGGCTCGGTGGTGATCGTCGATCCCCACTCCGGCGTGTTCGTGCGACCGATCGCCACCAGGCCTGCGGCGCGGAGCCGGCGGTACATCGCCGAGTCGTGCGGCGCTCGGAAGTCGACCGCCTTGAGCGCCCGCACCCCCTGGTGGTGCGGCTCGCCACCGATCGCGCAGCCGAGGTCCTTCACCACGATCGGCACGCCGGCGAACGGACCGGTGGCGGCCGCGCTCTCGGCGCGGGCCGCCTCGTAGCGCGGGTGGATGATCGCGTTGATCGCGGGGTTCGTCCGCTCGGCCGCGGCGATCGCCGCGTCGACGAGCTCGCCGGGGGCGACCTGGCCGGCCCGCACCAGCTCGGCCTGCTCACAGGCATCCATGCGGGCGAACTCGGCGATGTCGTCGTCGGTGGTCATGAGCGACACGGTATGCCGCCGGGAGCCACCCGTAGGATCTCGGCATGCGCGTGGTGGCAGCGGTCGACAAGTACAAGGGCTCGGTCACCGCCGCCCAGGTGGCGGCAGCCGTCGGACACGCCTGCTGGGAGCTCGGACACGACTGCGTCGAGGTGCCGGTCGCCGATGGCGGCGACGGCACCCTCGATGCGCTGGGCGGCCCCAACCGCACGACCACGGTCACCGGACCGCTCGGTGATCCGGTGCAGGCCGAGTGGCGCATGCACCGCACGACGGCGATCATCGAGATGGCACGCGCGTCGGGCCTCGCCCTCGTGGGCGGGCGCGAGCGCAACGACGCACTGGCCGCATCGACGGTCGGCACGGGCGAGCTGATCGACCAGGCGCTCGACGCGGGCGCGAAGAAGATCATCGTGTGCCTCGGCGGGTCCGCCACCACCGACGGGGGCCTCGGCGCGGTACGAGCGATCCACGCCCCGCAGCGCCTGCGCGGCGTCAACCTGCTCGTGGCGTGCGACGTCACCACGCGCTTCGTCGACGCAGCGCCGGTGTTCGGACCGCAGAAGGGTGCGTCGCCGGCGCAGGTGCGCATGTTGAGCGGGCGGCTCGACCGCCTGGTGCAGGTGTACCGGGACGAGTTCGGCGTCGACGTGAGCGACATCGAGGGTGCGGGTGCAGCGGGCGGGCTGGCGGGAGCGCTGGCCGCGCTCGGCGGCAGACTCGTGCCCGGCTTCGATCTGGTCGCCGACGAGATCGACCTGTACGACACGCTCGCGACCGCCGATCTCGTCATCACCGGCGAGGGACACATGGACGCCCAGAGCTTCGAGGGCAAGGTCGTGGGCGGAGTGCAGGAACTGTGCGCGACGCTCGGCAAGCCGGTCGGCGCGGTGGTGGGCGACGCCGACGACGACGTCGCGACCCGGTTGCCGTTCGTGTCGCTCGTGCAGCGCTACGGGTTCGAGCGGGCGATGGCCGAACCGATGTGGTGCATCGAACACGCTGCGGCCGACCTCATCCGCGACCTCATCCGCGGCCTCACCGCGGGATGACGGCCGGCTGATCGGTCGCAGACGCGACCGCGATCAGACGGTCGTGGTGGTGGTCTCGCCGCCGACGGTTGGCAGCGTCGTCGCGACCCCTCCGGGCACCGTGGTGGGCGGGGCACCCATCTGGTCGAGCGTCTTGTTCGCCTTGTCGGAGCCGAGCATGACGATGACCGACGCGCCCTCGGGCAGCACGCCGCCCTCGACGGGCGCCGGGGACGGCACCTCCTGCACGACCGGGTTGCCGAGGATGACCGCCAACGACTGCGCCACGGCGAGCGCGCCGGAGTTGGTGGGGTCGTAGAGGATGGTCGTGGCTTCCTGCTTCACGGTGGCGTTGGTGGCTTCTGCGGTCGTGAAGCCCTTGCCCTGCAGCGCAGTCGTGAGCACGCCGGCCGCACCGTTGACGGTGGAGGCGTTGGCGACCACGACCGTGGCGCCGTCGACCGTCGGCACGAACTGGGTGGTCGTGGTGAGCGCCGGCTGCGTCGGCACCGGGGTGACCGTGGAGGCGGGGGTCGATTCGAGCGGCAGCGTGGTGACGACGCCGGCGTCCGGCACGGAGGCCGTGCCACCGTCGTCGGAGCGGATCTGGCGCAGGATCAGGAAGCCGGCCACGACGGCCACCACGGCGATGATGATCGCCGCGGTCGACCCCATCGGGGAACCGGCAGAGCCCGTGTTGTCGCGACCCCGACGTGGCTGGTCACTGCTCATGCGTGGATGCCTCCCTGTTCGCCCGTGCGACCCGGACCGTCGAGGCGTGCACGACGGCGACGCTCACGCTGGCGACGAAGGCGCCGCACCACGAGCGGATCGACCGCCAGCGCACCCGGATGGTCGAGCAGCTGGTTGAGCTCCTGATAGTACTCCTCGGCCGAGCACGCGAATCGCGCGCGGATCGCCAGGTCACGAGCCTCGTCCTGCATCCACCAGGAACCCTCGAACTCGATGATCGCGATCTGGCGCTCCGTGAGTTCGGGCGCGTTCGGATCGAGAGGGGTCGTATCGGCAGTCACGCCGCACATCGTTGCCGCGCCGCACCCCCTGTGACAAGCACCCCCGACGATTCCTGTCCCTCGACCGGCCCCGACGGGGGCGATGCGCCGTCCCGGATATCGTGCTCCCGCGATGAGCGCCGCCGACCACACCCCCGACCGACCGTTCCTGATCGGTGTCGCCGGGGGCACCTGTTCGGGCAAGACCACGGTGAGCGAACGGCTGGCCGAGCTCGCCGGCGAGGCGCACCTCGCGCTCATCAAGCTCGACTCGTATTACGTGAGCCGCGACGACCAGGCGATCGAGGAGCGGGCACTCGCCAACTACGACCACCCCGATGCCTTCGACTGGCAACTGCTCAACGACCACATCGCCGCCCTCGCCAACGGGGCCACG
>JBILUM010000327.1:0-4163 GCA_044370995.1 Ilumatobacteraceae bacterium
TCCTGGTCTTCCCCGTGATGCTCGGGCTCAACATCTTCTACCAGCGCCACGTCGACACGTACTTCGACGCAGCCCAGGGCGAGCTCGGCAAGCTCAGTTCGGCGGTCCACGAGAGCTTCGACGGCGTGCACGTCGTGAAGGCGTTCGGCGCGGAGCGACGCGAGACCGAGCGGCTCGCGGTGATCGCCTCGCGGCTGCGTCAGGCGCGCATCGAGACCGTGCGGCTGCGCTCGGCGTTCGAGGCGCTGCTCGACGGGGTGCCCAACATCGTCAACGTCGGCCTGCTCATCGGCGGCGCCTATCGGGTGCGAGCCGGTGCGCTCACGGTCGGCGAACTGACGAGCTTCATCTACCTGTTCACCCTGCTCGTGTTCCCGCTGCGGATCATCGGGTACGCGTTCAGCGAGCTGCCTCGTTCGCAGGCGGGCTGGGCGCGGTTGCGGCAACTGCTCGACGAGCCGGTCGAGGTCGACCCGGCCTCGAAGTTGCACCGCCGCCCCGGCAACGCGGTCGACATCGTCGGCGTCGTGGTGAGCCACGATGGCGAGCGAGACGTGTTGCAGGGCGTCGACGCCCATGTCGACGCGGGACGCACCGTCGCCGTCGTCGGTTCCACCGGCGCAGGAAAGACCACGCTCGTCCACGCGATCGCCGGCCTGGTCGAGACCTCCTCCGGCTCGATCACCGTGCCCGACGGGTTCACCGCGGTCGTGTTCCAGGAGCCGTTCCTCTTCGCCGGGTCGGTGCGCGACAACGTGGCGCTCGGCGCACCGATCGACGACGACGCGGTCCGCTCCGCACTCGCCACGGCCGAGGCGGCCTTCGTCGACGACCTGCCCGACGGGCTCGACACGATCGTCGGCGAGCGTGGCGTCGGCCTGTCGGGTGGCCAGCGCCAACGCATCGCGCTCGCTCGAGCCCTGGTGCGCCGACCCGATCTGCTGCTGCTCGACGACACCACGTCAGCGCTCGACCCGACCACCGAGGCCCGGGTGCTGTCCAACCTCCGGGCCACCCTGCAGGACACGACCGTCATCGCGGTGGCCTCACGGCCGTCGACGATCGCCCTCGCCGACGAGGTGCTCTACCTCGCCGACGGGTTGGTCGTCGCACACGGCACGCACGACGAGCTGATGGCCTCCAGCGAGGAGTACGCCCAGCTGATGCAGGCCTTCGAACACGATCGGGACGAGCTCGAAGGTGGCGACGGCCAGCTCGGCGCGACGCTGGGCGGATCGGGGGTGACCCCATGACCGTCAGCGAGCCGCTCGGCCGATGGACCGCGGTCGAGACGATCGGCAAGGGCGTGCAGGAGGCCCCGGCGCTCAAGAGCGGGTTCGGGCTCACCCTCGCCCTCGCCATGGTCGGTGCGGCCGGCCGTCTGGCGATGCCGATCCTCGTGCAGCAGTCGGTCGACAAGGGGTTCGAGCAGGGCGAGGTGCAGGTCGGCACGATCACCACGTTCGCGCTCATCGGCCTCGCCGCCGTGCTCATCGGCACGTTGGCCCAGCGAACGGCCGTGCTCCGCCTCGGCACCCGCAGCGAGGAAGCGCTGTACACGATGCGGGTGCGGCTGTTCGAGCACATCCACCGCCTCAGCATCGCCGACCACAACGAGGAGAAGAAGGGAGCGCTGGTCGCCCGGGTCACCGGCGACGTCGAGACGCTCGCGCAGTTCTTCTCCTGGGGCGCTCTCGCCTGGCTGCTCGAGGGCACGCTGATGCTGATGGTCGCGAGCGTGATGCTCGCCTACGACTGGATCCTCGCGCTCGTGGCGTTCGTCGTCGCGGCGCCGCTCGCATTCGTGCTGCACCGCGTGCAGCGTCACCTGGTGAAGGCCTACGAGCAGGCTCGTGTCGACAACGCCCAGGTGCTCACCAGCATCAGCGAGGTCATCTCCGGCGCCGAGACCCTGCGCACCTACGACGCCGGCGAGCAGTACGCGACGATCACCAAGCGCGACAGCCACCGACGGTCGAACTCGTTCATCAAGGCGGGCACCATCGGTGCGTTCCTGTTCCCGTCGGGCGAGGTGTTCAGCGTGCTCACCGTGTCGTCGGTGGTCACGGTCGGCCTCCTGCGCGGTCCCGACAGCGGCCTCACCGCGGGCGCGCTCATCGGGTTCGTGTTCCTCACCTACCGCTTCCTCGAGCCGATCGCCCAGTTCACCGAGGTGATCGACCAGACCCAGACCGCTGTGGCGGGTCTGCGCCGCGTCCTCGGCATCCTCGAGATCCCCGCGGGCCCGCCAGAGACGGCCCACCCGGTGCACATCCCCGCCGGCGAGCTCGACGTCGACATCCAGCACGTCACCTTCGCCTACCGGTCGCGCACCGACGACGACGAACCGCCGGTGCTGATCGACGTCAACGCGCACATCCCCGCCGGACAGCAGGTCGCGATGGTGGGCGAGACCGGCTCGGGCAAGACGACGCTCGGACGGCTCGTCGCGCGTCTCGCCGATCCCACTGCCGGTGTGGTGAAGGTCGGCGGTGTCCCGCTCACGCAGGTCGCGAACGCCGAGCTGCGGACCCGCCTGGTGGTCGTGCCACAGGAGCCGTTCCTCTTCGACGGCACGATCGCGGCGAACCTGGGTTTCGCCCGCCCCGCGCTGTCGCTTGCCGACGTCGAACAGGCGGTGATCGACCTCGACCTGGGCGACTGGTTGGAGAGCCTGCCCGACGGCCTCGACACCGAGGTGGGTCAGCGCGGCTCGTCGCTGTCGGCGGGGGAGCGCCAGCTCGTCGCGCTGGTGCGGGCGTCGCTCGTCGACCCCGATGTGTTGGTGCTCGACGAGGCGACGTCGTCGGTCGACGCGCTCACCGAGGTGCGCCTCACGCGTGCGCTCGACAAACTCGCGGCCGGCCGCACGACGATCTCGATCGCGCACCGACTCTCGACCGCTGCCCGCGCCGACCGCGTGCTCGTGCTCGAGCACGGCCGTCTCGTGCAGGACGGCCCGCACGACGAGCTCGTCGCCGTCGACGGTCCGTACGCCCGCATGTACGAGGCCTGGGTGGCCGCGACCACCTCGACCTGACCACTGTCAGGCGTTCGGGTCGACCAACACCTTGATCGCGCTGCTCGGGTCGTCGGCCAGCTCTTCGATCACCGCCGGCAGGTCGGCGAGGCTCACGGTGCGGTCGTGGAGCGGTTCGGTGCGCACGAGTCCGTCGGCGATCAGGTCGATCACGTCGGACACCTCGTGGTGGAGATGCCCGATCGACGCGGTGACCGTGATCTCCTTGATCAGCCAGGTGGACGGCGAGATGGTGGCAGCGCCGCTGGCGAGGCCGACGATGTCGACCCGGCCGCCACGACGGGCGAGATCGACCGCCTGCTGGATGGTCGCGGGCACACCGGCGCACTCGTACACGAGGTCGGCGCCCTGTCGGCGGAAGCGTTCGGCTGCCTCCGACGGATGGATCGCCTCGGCGGCGCCCAGCTGGAGGGCCAGTTCTCGGCGGTTGGCGGCGGGTTCGATCGCCACGACGTGCGAGGCGCCGCGGGCGATCGCGCACTGCAGGGTGAGCAGCCCGATCGGCCCGCATCCCTGCACCACGACGGTCTCGCCGTCGCGAGGGAGCATGCGGTCGACGGCGTGGAGCGCAACGACTGCGGGCTCGACCACCGCGGCCTGGTCGTCGCTGATCGGTGCGTGAACGTGCACGAGCCGGGCGGCATCGACGGCGATCGACTGGGCGAAGCCGCCGTGCTTGGGGGCGAGCGGATCGCGGCCGACCATGCCGAGGAACGCGATCGGGCAGTAGGCGGGGCGGCCGGCGAGGCACTCGGCACACTGGCCGCACGACGGGGGAGCCGCCAGCACGACCCGGTCGCCTTCGCTCACCCTGGTGACGCCGGCACCGACCGCCGAGACGTGGCCCACCCACTCGTGACCGCAGATCGCCGGGTTGTACGGGTCGCTGCCGAGGAACCCGTGGAGGTCGGTGCCGCAGATGCCGCACTTGGTGACCTGCACCACGGCGAGCGAGGGCCCGGCCTCGGGTTCGGGCATCTCGACCAGTTCGAAGCGCCGCTGGCCGGTGACGAGTCCTGCGAGCATCAGTTCGCTCCCGATCCGGCAGCCTCGTCGGCGGGCTCGTCGGCGCGGGCCGGCTCGCACGCCCAGCCGATGCCGCGCCGCAGCAGGGTGTGGAACT
>JBILUM010000328.1:0-4160 GCA_044370995.1 Ilumatobacteraceae bacterium
CGAGGGTGAGGGACCGACGACGGTGGCGACGAGGTCGGCATCGTCGGCGGCGGCCGCCTGGTTCGACAGCAGGATCTCCTGGTACACCTCTTCACGGTGCACGCTCACGGAGCGGGGCGCACGGATACCGATGCGCACCTGGTCGCGGTTGAGTTCCAACACGGTGACGACGATGTCGTCACCGATGAGGATGCTCTCCCCGACGCGTCGGGTGAGGACGAGCATGTCAGCCCACCTCGCTCGCCGCGAGCACGCCGAAAGGTGCCCGGATGGGCCAGCGCGAGTCGGCGAGGATCACCTGCTGCATCCTGCGGTGGTGCACGTCGACGACGAGCGGGGCACGCAGGTTCGC
Source organism: Ilumatobacteraceae bacterium (assembly GCA_044370995.1). Lineage (GTDB taxonomy): Bacteria > Actinomycetota > Acidimicrobiia > Acidimicrobiales > Ilumatobacteraceae > VFMC01. The sequence continues at coordinate 353 of JBILUM010000328.1, forward strand.
GGTCAGATGAGGGGTGTCCGGGTCACGGTGCACCGTCACGAGCGACAGCACGCGCACGTCGGCCTCGTCGGCGATCCCGAGCGACTTCTCGTCGATGTCGATCTCGTAGTCGGGGAACACCTCCCACGGCACGAGGCACATGAAGGCGAGATCGCCGTCGTCGAGATCTTGCATCCAGTAGAGCGAGGACTCGTCGCCGGGGTTCACCCCCGGTGCCGGTCCCGCCCCGAGCAGCGCCACGCGGCGCAGGTCGGGGAACCCGGGGATCCCGTTGGGCACGGCAAAGGCCTCGTCGTCGTCGATGGCGATCGTGCCGAAGCGTCGTGTCTCGAACTGCATGTGACCTCCTGTCGTCTCGCCGAGCCGGCTCGAGGAGGCGCTGTCACTGCGTGGGATCACGGCGGATCACGGCGGTGACGGCCCCCAGGAACCTTCTCGACAAGGTCGGCTTCCTGCGAACAGTTGTGATCGTCCGGGACATGCGGAGATGCGCAGGAAGGTTCCAGACCGGTTCGTACGGGCCCTCCTGATCGGGGGTCCGCTCGGACCGCGAGGACGACACGCAGGACGCGGCCGCACAGAGGAGGAGCCTTGGAGAAGAGTCGACTGGGACAGGTGATGCTGCCCGGCGCCGTCGTGCTCGTCGTCGCGGTCATGGTGATCCCGCTCCCGTCGAGCGTGCTCGACGTCTTGCTGGTGGCGAACCTCTCGACGTCGATCCTCATCCTCCTCGTCTCCATGAACGTGAAGCGGGCGCTCGAGTTCAGCTCGTTCCCGTCGTTGCTCCTCGTGGTCACGCTGCTCCGGCTCGGCCTGAACGTCGCCACCTCGCGTGCCGTGCTCTCCGAGGGCCATGCGGGCGCGGTGATCGCCACCTTCGGCTCGGTCGTGGTGGGCGGCAGCCTGGTCGTCGGCCTCGTGATCTTCCTCATCCTCACGCTCGTGCAGTTCGTGGTCATCTCGAACGGTTCCAGCCGCGTCGCCGAGGTGACGGCCCGCTTCACCCTCGATGCCATGCCCGGCAAGCAGATGGCGATCGACGCCGATCTCAGCGCCGGCATCATCGGCGAGGAGGAGGCGCGGCGCCGCCGCAAGGATGTCGGCGACGAGGCCGACTTCTACGGCGCGATGGACGGTGCGTCGAAGTTCGTCAAGGGCGATGCCATCGCCGGCCTCGTGATCACGATGGTGAACCTCATCGGTGGCTTCCTCATCGGTGTGGTGCAGATGGGCATGCCCGTCGGCGAGGCCATCACGACCTTCTCGCTCCTCACCGTCGGCGACGGTCTCGTGTCGCAGATCCCGGCGCTGCTGGTGTCGATCTCGGCCGGTCTCATCGTCACCCGTGCCGCCGGCGGCAGCGACCTCGGCTCCGACGTGTTCGCCCAGTTCCGTCGGCAGCGGCCGGCGATGCGGGCGGCAGGCATCGTCATGCTGCTGATGGCCCTCATCCCTGGCCTGCCGAAGCTGCCGTTCGTCCTCATCGGCGTCACGCTGGTGTTCGTGGCGAGCCGCCTGCCGCTCGAGGCCGAGCTGGCGATCGAGGATCTGCCGCCGGCGCTGCCGGGAGATGCCGAGGCGGCCCCGCCGCAGTCGCCACAGCAACTGGCCGTGGACGCCCGTGTGGAGCCGCTCGAGCTGAACATCGCGTTCGACCTGATTCCGCTCGTCGACAACGCGAGCGGTGGCGACCTGCTCGACCGTGTGGGCGCGCTGCGCCGCAAGATCGCCTCCGAGCTCGGCTTCGTGATGCCGTCGATCCGCACCCGCGATGCCGCCGATCTGCCGGGTGGCACCTACGTGATCCGCGTGCACGGCGTGGAGGTCGGGCGTGGCATCGCTCCCGCCGGCCGCGTGCTGGTGATCGGCGACGCGTTCGAGAGCCTGCCCGGCGACGACGTCCGCGAGCCGGTGTTCGGTCTCGCGGCTCGTTGGGTGCCGGCCGAGTTCCAGGCCCAGGCCGAGATCTTCGGCAACACCGTGGTCGACCGGTCGACGCTGATCGTCACCCACCTCGCCGAGATCGTGCGACGCAAGGCGGGCCGTCTGCTCAGCCGGACCGACGTCAAGGTGCTGGTCGAGGGTGTCCGAGCGACCGATCCGCAGGTGGTGGACGATCTGATGACCATCGGGGTCACCACCGCCGAGGTGCAGCGCGTGCTGTCGGGCCTGCTCGACGACGGCGTGCCGATCCGCGACCTCGTCCGCATCCTCGAAGCCGTCGGCGATCGGGCCCGCACCCAGCGGTCGGTGGAGGCCCTCGTCGAGGCGGCACGTCACGACCTCGGTCCGGCGATCACCACCGGCCTCGCCGCCGACGGTCGACTCACGGCCGTCACCGTGTCGGCGTCGTCGGAGAACCGTCTGATGCAGGGACTCCGCATCGCCGACGGGGTGAGCCAGCTCGAGCTGCTCCCCGACGAGGCCGATGCGCTCATCCGTCAGCTCAACGAACTGGTCGCCGCGACCGCGAGCCATGGCGTCACGCCCGTGCTCGTCTGCTCGGCGCCGTTGCGCAGCGCCCTCGCCCGCCTCGTGCGCGCCACGGTCCCCGGCGTGCCGGTGGTGGCGTACACCGAGATCGGTGACCACCTGCAGATCGACGTGATCGCCAACGTCGAGCTCGCACCCATGAACCAGCCGTACGCCAGCAGCCAGAACACCCCGGAGGACTTCGATGCCTACGCCGTCAACTGACGCGTCCGTTCAGCACCAGCAGCAGGACCACCAGCAGGACCACCAGCAGTTGGATCGCGCTGCTCGAGCCGGTGACACCGGGGCCGCCGGCGGCGACGGGAGCGACACGATGCGCTTTCGGGCGCCGACGCTCGAGGAGGCGATCGCGCTCGCCGAGACCTCGCTCGGGGCCCGGGTGCGCGTCGTGGCGGCGAACCGGATCCGTCGTGGCGGGATCGGTGGTTTCTTCGCGTCGGATCTCGGTGTCGAGGTCACCGTGGCGCTCGACGACGAGACGATCGAACAGGCGCTCGAGCGGATCGTGGCCGAGTCAGCGGCCGACGAGCGTGCCCAGTTCGAGTCGCGACTCGCTCAGCAACTCGGGGTGCGTCCTGCCTCACTTGGCTCCTCGGCTGCAGCGACGCCGCCCGTGCCGGTCGCGCCGTCGCGGCCGACGAGCGGGATCGGTGGCCGCTTCGACCAGCGCGACGACGAGCCGACGCCCGCCGTCAACCCGGTGCTGTCCGAAGTGCTCGCGGCGCTCATGGCCGAGGCCGCCGAACAGCAGCAGGTTCAGCAGACGCACGAGACGCAGCGGGCAGAACGTGCCGCGGCCTCGACCCGCGCCGCGGAGGAACAGACGCGCGCCGACGAGCGCGAGCGTGCGATCGCGGCCGAGCTCGCCACCGCGTTCGCCGCCGCCGCGGCGCGCGCCGCCGAGGAACAGGTCGATGGCCGGCGCGACGACCAGCCGGGGGTGACGGTGCCGTCGAGGCCCGCAGCGCCGCCGACGATGCTCGTCGCGCCGAGCACGGTCCCCGACACCGCCCGTCGTCCGGTCTACGACACGCCGCCCACCATGGTGCGCGTCGAGCAGATCATCGAGGAGCTCTCGGCGATCACCGCCGAGCCCGTGTTCGGCGGCGACCGCGGTCGCGGCCGAGTCGCCCGACCGATCGGCATGCAGCGCGCCGCCGCAGACACCACCGAAGCCGCAGAAGCCGCAGAAGCCGCAGAAGCCGCAGAAGCCGCAGATTCCGCAGATGCCGACGAAGCCGCAGCTGCCACCGTGAGCGCGGCCACCCCGCAGGCGGCGCCGATGACCGAGCGCCCCAAGGTGCTGCCGACCCTG
>JBILUM010000010.1:0-14909 GCA_044370995.1 Ilumatobacteraceae bacterium
GAGATCGTCCACTTCGGCGATCGGCTCCGTGTGGTCGTCGGCACGCCGACGGGCGGTGGCGCCGATCCTGTGGTGCGCATCGCGTCGCGCGTCGGTACCTATGCCGAGGTCGGCGTCGGGGCCGTCGGGCTCGTCACCGATGCGAGCGGCATGATCTCGCTCGTGCTCGACCGCCGTTCGGCGGCCGAGGAGCTGTCCGCATCGGCAGGTGACCAGGTGCTGCTCGCCCCGCTCGGCGACGACGAGCCCCGTGGGGTCACCAGCCCCGTCACCCTCCGCCGTCCCTGAGCGGCCGCCGGGTGGTGGGCGTGACCCACGGCCGACGTCGGGCCTGAAGGGCCCGCGGGTGGCACGGGTAGTGTGACGGCGATGCGCCCCGCCACCACGCTCACGCTCGGACTGCTGCTCCTCGTCATCATGGCGGCCGGCATCATCTCGCTGCTCCGCCTCTGATCGCCGCTCGGGCGAGCATCCGCCGCGCCGGATGGCCCTGGAGGCCTGTGGGGGCGGGGAGCCACTAGGCTCCACCGCCTGCGGGACGCCCGAGGGGGGCGGACGGGGAGACCGCGGGCAAAGGGGGCTCAGGTGAATCTGGCACATCTCATCGACCAGCACGAGGCCGATCACGTCGCGCTCATCAGCCGCAGCCGCCCAACCACCTACGGCGCCCTGCGCGACCAGGTGGCGCACGTCCGCGGCGGCCTCGCGGCGCTCGGCGTCGAGCGCGGCGACCGCGTGGTGCTGCTCTGCGGCAACGGCCGCTACTTCGTCCTCGCCTACCTCGCCACCATCGGCCTCGGGGCCGTCGCCGTGCCGCTCAACCCGGCCAGCCCGTCACCAGAGCTCGAGCGCGAGGTCGCCAAGGTCGGTGCCAAGGTCGTCGTCCTCGAACCCGCTGCGGCGCACGCGTGGAACGGCGTCGCCCGGTCGGCGGTCCCGTCCGTCGCCACCGTCATCGCGACCGAGGGCGGCGCGATCGAGGGCTCGGTCGAGTTCGCCTCCCTGCTCGACGGGCCCACGGCCGACATCGTCGAGGTCGAACTCGGCGACGTCGCTGCGTTGATGTTCACGAGCGGCACCGCCGGCGCACCCCGCGCCGCGATGCTCAGCCACGGCAACCTGCTCGCCAACCTCGAGCAGGGCCGGTCGGCGAACGTGCAGATCGACGCCCACGACGTCGTGTACGGCGTGCTGCCGCTGTTCCACATCTTCGGCCTCAACGTGGTGCTCGGCCTCAGCCTCCTGCGCGGTGCCACGGTGGTGCTCGTCCAGCGGTTCGACCCGTCCACCGCCCTCGACACCATCCGCGAGCGCGGGGTCACCGTCGTGCCGGGCGCGCCGCCGCTGTGGCTCGCGTTCAGCCACTTCGACGAGGCTCCGGCCGACAGCTTCGCCACCGTGCGCCTCGCGCTCACCGGTGCGGCGCGCATGCCGGAGGAGGCCATGAAGCGCCTCAAGGCCCGCTTCGGACTCGACATCAGCGAGGGCTACGGCCTCACCGAGGCGTCGCCGGTCGTCACCAGCTCGGCGGGCATGACCATCAAGTACGGCTCGGTCGGCAAGGTGCTCGACGGCATCGAGGTGCGCCTCGTCGACGAGAGCGGCGACGACGTGGTCGAAGGTGACAGCGGCGAGATCTGGGTGCGTGGCGCCAACGTCTTCGTCGGCTACCTCGACGACCCCGAGCAGACCGCTCGGGTGCTCACCACCGACGGCTGGTTGCGTACCGGCGACATCGGTACGGTCGACGACGACGGCTACCTGTACCTGGTCGACCGGGCCAAGGACCTCATCATCGTGAGCGGGTTCAACGTGTTCCCGGCCGAGGTCGAAGAGGTGCTCGCCGAGCATCCCGGGGTCGCCGAGGTGGGCGTCGTCGGTGTGCCGCACCCACATCACGGCGAGGCCGTCAAGGCGTTCGTGGTGCCCGAGCCCGACACCCACCTCGACGAGGACCAGCTGATCGAGTGGTGCAGCGATCACCTCGCCCGCTACAAGTGCCCGTCGAAGATCCTCTTCGTCGACGAGCTGCCGCGCAACGTGAGCGGCAAGCTCCTGCGACGTTCGTTGGTCTGATCGCCTGGTCCGACCCCTGGTCTGATCGCCGGTCTGATCGCCGGTCGGTGCGCGCGGTCGCACGCGCTCGGCGGCAACGTCGACGAGCGTCGTGCTGTTCCCGCGCCGGGCGTGACGAAAGTCCGCCTGCGCGTGGCCGGGGCCAGCTTTGTGAACGTGTGCACGAGTGCCTAACGTTCACGGTGCTATGCCGACCGAACGCCCGCGCCGCCGCATCCCGGAAGCAACGGTCGCCCGCCTGCCGGTGTACCTGCGGATCCTGTCCGAGCAGGCCGAGGAGGAGGTCGAGTCGATCTCGTCCGACCGCCTGGCAGAGCTCGCCGGGGTGAACGCCGCCAAGGTCCGCAAGGATCTCAGTTACCTCGGCAGCTACGGCACCCGTGGGGTCGGGTACGAGGTCGCCTATCTCGTGTACCAGATCCGTCGCGAGCTCGGGCTCACCCACGACTGGCCCGTCGTCATCGTCGGCGCCGGCAACCTCGGCCAGGCGCTGGCCGGGTACGGCGGGTTCGGCGAGCGTGGCTTCCCGGTCGCCGGCATCGTCGACGTCGACCCCGGCAAGGTCGGCACCGTGCTGGGTGGGGTGCGTGTTCGCCACATCGACGAACTCTCCCAGATCGTGCAGTCCAAGCGGGTCAACATCGGTGTGGTCGCCACGCCGACGGCGGCCGCACAGGATGCGGCGGAACGGCTCGTCCGCGCCGGCGTGACCAGCATCCTCAACTTCGCCCCGGTCGTGCTCTCCGTGCCCCGATCGATCGAGGTGCGCAAGGTCGACCTGGCGGTCGAGCTGCAGATCCTCAGCTACCACGAGCAGCGGCGGGCAGCCACGAGCACGCTCCGCTCGGTCGCCGGTGGCATCGCCGGCGGGCCCGGCACCAACGGCCACGGAAGCCAGGGCGGCCTCGGCGGCAACGCTGCGACATCGCGGCCGGCGAGCGCGTAAGGTCGGACCCGTATGTCGATCGTGGTCTTCGGGGTCAACCACCGCACCGGCCCGCTCTCGCTCCTCGAGCGGGTGTCGCTGTCGGCTGCCGATCTCCCGAAGGCGATCACCGGTCTGGTGTCGCTGGCCAACGTGCGCGAGGCCGTGGTGCTCAGCACCTGCAACCGCACCGAGGTGTACGCCGTCGCCGAACGCTTCCACGGCGCCTACGCCGACATCCGTGACTTCTTCTGCGACTTCGGTGGTCTGCACCCCGACGAGCTGCATCCGCACCTGTACACCCAGCACGACGAAGCGGCCGTGTCGCACCTGTTCGAGGTCGCGGCCGGGCTCGATTCGGCGGTCCTCGGTGAGACCGAGATCCTCGGCCAGGTGCGCGGTGCGTGGGAGCTGGCGCAGAGCGAGGGCGGCGCCCGCAGCACGCTGAACCTGCTGTTCCGCCATGCGCTCGAGACCGGCAAGCGCGCCCGCACGGAGACGGCGATCAGCCGGTCGACCGCATCGGTCAGCAGCGCTGCGGTCGAGATGGCCACCGAGCGGCTCGGCACCCTCGTCGGCAAGCGGGCCCTGGTGCTCGGCGCCGGCGAGATGGGTGAGGGCGTGGCCCACGCGCTCGTGAAGGCCGGCGTCACCGACATCATCGTCACCAACCGCACGCACGAGCGCGGCGAGGCGCTCGCCGAGCGCGTGCACGGTCGCACGGTTCCCTACGCCGAGCGCCAGTGCGCGATGGCGCAGACCGACGTGCTCGTCACGTGCAGCGGTGCAGGCAATGTGGTCGACGCGACGCTCGTGCACGAGGCTCGGGGTGGCGCCACGTCGCCGTTGATGGTGGTCGACATCGCCGTGCCGCGCAATGTCGATGCCGCCGTCGCCGAACTGCCGGGGGTCACCCTGCTCGATCTCGACGACCTGCGCGACTGGGCTGCTCGCGGCATCGAGCAGCGGTCGCACGAGGCCGACCATGTGCGCGCGATCGTCCACGACGAGGTCGAACGGTTCGTCGTCGAGCACACCGCTCGCCAGGCGGCGCCGTTGGTGGCCGCCCTGCACGAGCGGGGCGAGCAGATCCGGTCGGCCGAGCTCGATCGCTTCGCGCACAAGCTGGCGGGCCTCGATCCGGCGCAGCGCGCCGCGGTGGAGGCGCTCACCAAGGGCATCGTGGCGAAGCTGCTGCACCAGCCGTCGGTGCAGTTGAAAGACGACGCCGGCACGCCGCAGGGCGAGCGCAACGCGGCCGCCGTGCGCGACCTGTTCGACCTCGCCTGATCCGTCCAGCCGATCGATCCTCGATCAGATCGCGCCCCTTCGATCAGGAAGATCAGGAAGATCAGGAAGTTCCGACCCATGGCAACCTCGTCAGCAGCGGCCTCGTCCCCACGCTCGTCTTCGTCCTCATCTTCATCGCCCGGCCCGTCGTCGGGGCTGGTGCGCATCGCGACCCGGTCGAGCGCGCAGGCGCGCACGCAGGCCCAGTCGGTGGCCGACGCGCTCATGGCGGCGCACCCGGGACTCGAGGTCGCCCTCGTCTTCGTCGACACCATGGGCGATCAGCGCCAGGACGTGCCGCTGCACACCATCGGCGGGCAGGGCGTGTTCGTGAAGGAGGTGCAGCGGGCGGTGCTCGACGGTCGGGCCGAGCTCGCGGCGCACTCGGCCAAGGATCTGCCCTCCACGCCGGCCGACGGGTTGCTGCTCGCCGCGTTCTGCGAACGCCGGTCGGCGGCCGATGCGCTGGTGGGGGCGAAGCTGCACGAGCTGCCCCGGGGTGCGCCCGTGGCGACCGGGTCGGTGCGCCGACGCGCCCAGCTCGCTGCGGTGCGACCCGATCTGGCGTTCCAGGAGCTGCGCGGCAACATCCAGACCCGCCTGTCGAAGCTGCCCGATGGTGGTGCGATCGTGATGGCCGTGGCTGCGATGCAGATCCTCGGGCTCACCGACCGGATCGCTCAGGTGCTCGATCCGACGTCGTTCGTGCCGGCCGTGGGACAGGGATGTGTCGCCGTGGAGTGTGCCGCCGACGATGCGGCGACCGCGGCGCTGCTGGCCGCTGTCGATCACCCCGCCACCCGGGCGGCGGTGGAGATCGAGCGGGCGTATCTGGCGATGCTCGGGTCGGGCTGTTCGCTGCCGGTCGGCGCCCATGTGGCGAACGGGGTGCTGCACGCGTTCCTGGCCGACCCTGACCGGGGCGCGTTCCTGCGGGCCCGTGAGGCCCTGCCCGGTTCGCCGGTCGATGCGCTCGCGGCGGCCGAGCGCCTCGCCGGGTCGATGCGCGACGAGGTCGCGTCGGGGTGAGCGCTCCGAGCGACCGTCCGTTGAGGGGCCGCACGGTGGTGATCACGCGGCCGATCGAGCAGGCGCAGGTGTTGGCCGAGCTGCTCGTCGCCCGCGGTGCCGTGCCGGTGGTGATGCCGCTGATCGAGCTCGTCGACGTCGCGACGCCGGCGCAGGTGGCCGACGCACTCGCACCGTTGACCGTCGACGACTGGGTCGTCGTCGCCTCGGCGCACGCGGCCTCACGGGTCTCGACGGCGCTCGACGGTTGCCCCGCCAGGGTGGCAGCGGTGGGAGCGACGACCGGGCGGGCGCTGCCGAGGGTCGACCTGCTCGCCGAGCGACAGAGCGCCGAGGGGCTGGTCGAGGTGTTCCCCGCGGGGTCGGGCCGGGCCGTGGTGGCGCAGGCCGTCGACGGTGCACCGACCCTCGTCGACGGGCTCACCGCGCTCGGCTGGGACGTCTCGCGGGTCGACACGCACCGTTCGCGGCCGGTCGTGCCGTCGGTGGCCCAGCAACTCGCGGTACTGCGCGCTGACGCGGTGGTGTTCACCAGCGGAACGCAAGCTGAATCCTGGGTGACGATCTTCGGGGTCAGTACACCTCCCGTGGTGGTCACGATCGGTCCCCAGACCACACGAAACACTGTGGTTGTGGGGCTCAAGGTGACCCTCACGGCGGCCGATCACTCCTTGCCAGGGGTGATCGAGGCGCTGGAGGAGTGCTTCCGGCGCTGAGTTAGCCTGCTGGCGTCGAGAAGACGGGCGAACCCGGACGGGCGGACCCGAGACGGGCGACAAGGTAGGCATGAGCAGGCTGGACATCGGACGGCGGCGGCTCCTGGCACTGGCCGGGGTCGTCACACTGGCGGGTGGTCTCGGGACGATGTCCCAGGCCATTGCCGGGTCGCGCCCCGGGTCGGCCACCACGAAGGTCGCCGGTCTGGTCGAGCCGAGCGTCGTCGGTTCGCACCCGTCGGTCTCCGACGACGGCCGCTGGATCGTGTACGAGGGCGAGCCCACCGACGGCAGCGAGCGCACCCGCACCATCTGGCTGCGCGACGCGTCGCAGTTCGGCGCTGCCGAGATCGAACTGGCGCCGGTGCGCGACGACGTCGTGATCGGCGACAGCGTTCGTCCCACGATCAGCGGTGACGGGTGCGTGGTCGCGTTCGTCACCGAGATGGCCTACGACCTGTTCCGCGACGACGACACCGGCGACCGCTGGGACGTGTACCGCGTGCAGCTGCCGGGTTGCGAGGGCGACCTCGACGAACTCGAGCTCGTGTCCACCCAGTCGTCGGCCGACGACGACACCCGTGCGCTCGACCGGGTGAGTCCTGTCGAGTCGCCGGCGGTGTCGCAGGCCGGCACGGTCATCTCGTTCGCGCACCAGGCCCGCGAGGGCGAGGACCCGCTGTCGGCGGTCACGGTGGTCGACCTCACCGTGCCGTTGGGCGATCCGCTGCGCAGCAGCCTCGTGATGGGCACACCGCTGCTCGAGCCCAACACCACGTTCCGGTACGCCGGCCAGCGCGAGCCCGATGTCAGCGACGACGGTCGCTTCGTGGTCTACACGAGCGACGCGACGTCGGAGCAGGCCGTGCCCGAGTGGGGCGCCGGTCCGATCGACGGCGGGTTCGCCACGTCGCAGGTGTTCGTCTGGGACCGCAACGATCCCGAGCCCGGCGAGGCGGTCACGAAGGTGTCCGTCGTGGGTGGCGTGCCCGCGGCGCTCGGTGCGTCCTCGCCGGTCATCTCGGGCAACGGCCAGTACGTCGCGTTCGAGTCGACGTCTCCTGATCTCGCCGGTGATGCCGAGCTGCCCGAGTGCGGCACGAGCTGCCCGCCGCAGGTGTACCGCTACGACCAGGTCGAGGGCACGATCGTGCTGGTGAGCCGTGAGCCGCGCCAGGGCGGCCCGCTCGACGCGGGCGCCGAGGACGACGAGGAGATCATCGCGGCCGACCAGGGCGCGTCGCAGCCCACCATCTCTGACGACGGGACCCAGGTGGGCTTCGTCACCCGGGCCCGCAACCTGTTCCTCACCACCTCGGCGGCGGCCTCGAGCCCCACCGATGGCGACATCGTGGTGAGCGAGGTCGATCGTGCTGCGCTCCGTCGGGCCAGCACCCTGCCCGACCGTGTGACGCCGGCTCCGGGCGGCAATGCCCACCCCGCCCTGTCGGGTTCCGGTCACGTGATCGTGTTCGACACGGTCGCGGCCGACTCGATCAACGGCTTCGCCGACGCCGCCGCCGGTCGCGAGGTCGTCTCGGTGTCGCGCCAGGCCCAGCTCGACGTGCCGTCGCTCGACGTGGGCACGGTGGCGGTGTTGCTGCCCGGGCCCGAGTGGTACATCCCCGTGCGCAACGAGGGCCCGTCCACGTTCGTGCCCGCGGTCGTCGAGTCGTCGAGCCCCGAGTTCACGATCACCGGTGGCACCTGCGAGCTGGGCGTGCCGGTGCCGCCCGGGTCGACCTGCACCGTGAAGGTGGTGCTCACCCCGGCGCTGCCCGGCGTGCGTGCCGCCCAGCTGACGGTGTCGGAGGAGCTGTTCGGTGGCACCTCGGTCACCAGCCCGCTGCTCGGCCAGGGCGGCGAGCCGGCCCTGCTGCCCACCTTCTCCGGTCTCGATTTCGCGGCCACCGCGGTCGGCAAGGCGAGCGTCGCCCTGTCGTCCGACATCGCCAACATCGGCTTCGCGCCCACCCGGATCGTCGGCTTCCAGGTGACGGGCGACCATCCCGACGACTTCGTGGTGTACAGCAACAGCTGTTCGACCGAACCCGTGAACCCGGGTTCGAGCTGCGGCTTCGACGTGGTGTTCATCCCCACCGAGGCGGGCCATCGCACGGCGACGGTGCTGGCGTTCACCGAGTTCGGTCAGTACACGTCGGTGCTCGTCAACGGCGACGGCACCCGTTCGGCGTCGTTCGAGACCTCCGAGCGGGAGGTGCGTGCCGGCGATCCGGTGGGCCTCGGTGGGTCGGGGTTCGGTCCGCGCGCCGATGTGACGGTCTCGTGGGCCGACGGCCGGGGCGAGTCGATCACGGTGCGGGCCGATGACTCGGGCTCGTTCCTCGCCCTGCTCCCCACCCGGGTCAACGAGACCACGGGCCTGCGCACCCTCGTCGCCACGAGTGGCGATCAGCTCGCTCGGGCGGAGGTCGAGGTGCTCCGCAACCCTCGAGTGACGGCCCGCCAGCACGCCGACTGACCGTTCGCCGTGCGGGTTGCCGGCTGATCGCTGGCTGGGTGCTGGCTGGGTGCTGGCTGGGTGCTGGCTGGGTGCTGATCGACCGATCTGATCAGGCGTCGACGAGGGTACCGCTGAAGCTCGCGGTGGCCGAGCAACCGGAACCGCCCTGCTGGCCGACCAGCGTGCAGGTGACCTGGAACGCGATGACCTCGCCCTCGAGCAGCTCGATGGGCGTGGAGAACCGTTGCTGCCAGTCGAGCGCCTGCTGGTAATCGCGCAGGTTGAACGGGAAGTTCGTGGCGTCGTTGCCGACGGTGATGATCGCCGTGCCCTCGTCGTTGAACGGGTTGCGCATCGCCAGATCCGTGATCAGCAATCGCTTCCCGGCGGGCACGGTGTAGCCCTGCGGTTCGCCGGTGGTGTTCACCGGCACGCCGCTCGGCAGGGTCACGAAGATGGGGTCACCTTGCAGCTGGATGCCACCTGCGTCGCCACCGTTGTCGGAGGCGATCGTGGTGGACGTGACCGGTTGGGCGGGATCGACGGTGACGGCAGGCGCGGTGGGCAGCTCGATCTTGCCGACGGCATCCTCGGCAGCGCGGTCGATCGCTGGTCGGACGAGGCCGAACCAGGCGCCGGCGAGCGCGCCGAGCAGCAAGACGGTGCCGGCGAGCCGTGCGCCGAGCCGGTCGGGGAACATCGGACCCTGGACGAAGGTGCCGGTCGCCGCTGCGGTGGGGGCGCCCTGCTGGTCGGCGTCCACCCGGAACGGGATCGTGCGCGCCCGGCGCTCCCACTGGCGGTTGGTGGCCTTCAGCTTCAGGCGCACGAGCTGGCTCCCGCCGGGCTCGATGCCGAGCGCGGGCGGGTCGAAGTCGCCGTCGAGCCGTTGCGTGGGGTCGATGAGGTGCATCCGGCAGCTGGCCTGAGCGTTGCCCCTGTTCTCGACCATCACCTCGAACGTGGCGCGCCGGCGGCTGCGCAGCGCGGGCTGCAGCATGGTGATGACGCGGTCGTAGGTGGAGGCGACGTGCAGCGTGACCTCGGCGGCCTCGACGTCGTCGGGATCGGTCTGGGGCACCACCCGGATGCCGAGCGCCGTCGGGCCGGCGGTCGTGCTGGCGAGGCGGGGCGGTGAGACCTCCACCTGCACCGTCTCCTGCGACCCGCCGAACAGCGTGATGTATGCCGGCCGGATCGTGCTCCAGGCGGCGGCGAGGCCGGTGGGTGACAACGAGAAGCTCTCGGTGACGTTGCCGAGGTTGGTGATCGTGAGCGCGAGCTTCACCGAGGAGCCGGGCTCGATGTCGGCTTCGTTGTGCGCGAACCACGCCTGGACTGTCACGGCGTCCCAGAGTAGTGGCGGGTTCCGCTCCGGCCATGGCAGGCCAGGGTGTCGGTCGACGTGGCGATCACAGCTGAATCGTCGGTCAACGGAACACGATGCGGTCGCAGCCTTCGCGCTTCGCGACGTGGAGCGCCTCGCCGGCCGAGGCCAGCACGCGCTGCATGTCGTCGGCGCCGCTGCCCACGCTGACGCCGATCGAGGCGGTCACCTGGGTACCGGGCGGCAGCCCCTGCCACGGCCGGTTCGCGATCAGGACGCGCATGCGCTCGAACATCGACCGAGCATCGCCGGGCGAGGTCTCGCGCAGCACGATCACGAACTCGTCGCCACCGACGCGGATGACGGCGTCGCCGCGGCGGCAGATGCGCTGCAGCACGCCGGCGAGCTCCTGCAGGAGCGCGTCGCCCTGTTCGTAGCTGAGGCCGTCGTTGACGGCCTTGAAGCCGTCGAGGTCGAGCAGCGCCACCGACACGGGTCCGTGGTGCTCGAGCACCTGGGGGAGCCAGCTGTGCAGGAATCGCCGGTTGGGGAGGTTGGTGAGCGGATCGGTCTCGCTGATCGCCTCGGTCGAGCGCAGCGACACGCCGAGGCGAACGTGTTCCCAGCGGGCCTCCCGCTCGCGGCGCAGGGCCTGGCTGAGGCCTTCGAACTGGCGGTTCATCGCCTCGCGGGCCTCGTCGTACCGGCCGCTCTCCCACAGGATGTCGACGCTCACGCGGGCCGACGACTTGAGGTAGGTGCCGATGTTCAGTTCCTTGCCGCGGGCGGCTGCGTCGAAGATCAGGTCGAGCACGGTGGGGTCGTGTTCGAGGTTCCAGCGGGCGACGGCCTCGCCGACCATCGCCACCACCTCGCACTCCTGCAGCTCGTGGCTCGCCGCGAGCTCGCGGCAGCGGAGTGCGTCGGCGTGCGCGGCCTCGTGGTGGCCGATCGCGTTGAGCAGCACCGAACGATGGGCGAGCGCTGTCGCCTCGGTCACCACCTCTCGCTCGGTCTGGGCGTCGAGCGCGGCGGTCGCGGCGTAGATGCCGTCGTGGAGGTGGCGCGAGGCGGCCTCGGGGTCGCTCTCGTAGTTCATCGCCATGTGGAACGCGGATGCCATGTTGGCGTAGGTGAAGGTGCGCTCGGACTCGTCGGGTGCGAGCCGTAGGGCACGGTCGTAGAGCTCGATCGCCGGCAGCGGGAAGTCGCATCGCTGGTAGGTGACCGCCATGTTGTGGATCACCTGGTAGTACGCCGGGTCGTTCGGCACCCGGACGAGGACGTACATGGCCTCGGCCAGCGCCTCGCTCGCCTCGGCGTACTGGTTGCGCAGCATCAAGGTCTCGACCCGCAGGCCGAGCGCGTCGGCCAGCTCGGCGTAGCACTCCTCGGCGCGTGCTTCCTTGGCCACCTCGGCGGCCAGCTGTTCCGCGGCCTCGCGGTCGTCCACCTGGAGCCGGCAGTGCGCCTCGCGCATGGTGAGGTGCAGGCGCTCCTCGACACTGGACGCCCCGTGGGCTGCCTCGTGGTAGAGGTCGGCGGCGCGGAGGTAGAAGCCCTGCGCCCGGGCGATGGCGGCCATCGCGGCCAGCCCGTGCATGTCGATCGCGGGTCCCGCAGAGCCGCCCAGGGTGGTGCGGTAGGTGGGCGTCAACTCACTCGTCATCGCGCCGGCTCCACGGTCGAACCCGTACGATGCCGACTCGTGGCACTGTTCCCCGAGCAACGTCCCCGTCGGCTCCGGTCCTCCTCGGCCCTGCGTGAGCTGGTGGCCGAGACCCGGCTCCATCCGCGACAGCTGGTGGCACCGCTGTTCGTTCGCGAGGGCATCGACGAGCCCCAGCCGATCACCTCGTTGCCGGGCGTCGTGCAGCACACGCGGGCGAGCCTGCGTGCAGAGGTTCGTGAGCTCGCCGATCTCGGCGTCGGCGCGGTCATCTTGTTCGGCATTCCTTCCACCAAGGACTCCATCGGCACGCAAGCGTTCGATCCTGAGGGAATTGTGCAAGCAGCTCTCAACGACGTGCGCTCTGACGTGGGCGAACGCATGGTCGTGATGGCCGACCTGTGCGTCGACGAGTACACCGATCACGGGCACTGCGGCATCCTCGACGGGCGCGGCAGCGTCGACAACGACCGCACGTTGGCGGTGTACGCCAAGATCGCGATCGCCCAGGCCCGTGCGGGTGCCCACGTGGTGGCCCCGAGCGGGATGATGGACGGCCAGGTGGGCGCGATCCGCCAGGCCCTCGACGGTGAGGGGTTCACCGACACGGCGATCCTGGCCTATTCGGCGAAGTACGCGAGCGGCCTGTACGGCCCGTTCCGCGAGGCGGTCGACTGCACGATCGTGGGTGGCGGCGACCGCAAGGGCTACCAGCAGGACTGGCGCAACGGCAGCCGCGAGGCGTTGTTGGAGGTGCAGGCCGACCTCGACCAGGGTGCCGACATGGTGATGGTGAAGCCGGCGCTCGCCTACCTCGACGTGATCGCCGCCGTGCGGGCGGCGGTCGACGTGCCGGTCGCGGCGTACCACGTGAGCGGCGAGTACTCGATGATCAAGGCCGCCGCGGCCAACGGGTGGATCGACCACGACGTGGTGGCCACCGAGCACCTCACCGCCATCCGCCGCGCCGGTGCCGACATCATCCTCACGTACCTGGCGCGCTGGTACGCCGAGCAGTACGCCCAGGCCTGACCGGCGCGACCCCCCGACATCACCAGACGACACCTTTCGACACCTGACGACGAGACGAGCGATCGTGACCGACCACCAGCCCGACGACCAGCCCGACGACCAGCCCGACGGCATCGAGCAGCTCGACGACGCGGGGGTGACCCCGATGACCAACGAGGCGCTGTTCGCCCGGTCGTGCGAGGTCATCCCCGGCGGCGTCAACTCCAGCATCCGTGCCTTCAAGGCGGTTGGTGGCACGCCGTACCTCGTGGCCCACGCCGAGGGTCCGTTCGTGTGGGACGTCGAGGGCACCCGCTACATCGACCTGGTGCAGAGCTACGGCGCGATCATCCTCGGCCACGCCCACCCGGCGGTCACCACGGCCATCGCGCAGGCGGCGCGCAGCGGCACCTCGTATGGCGCACCCACCCCCGGCGAGATGCTGCTCGCCGAGGCGATCCGCGACCGGGTGCCCAGCTGTGAGCGCGTGCGGCTGATGAACAGCGGCACCGAGGCGACGTCGACCGCGGTGCGCCTGGCCCGCGGCTACACGGGCCGCGACCGGCTGGTGATCTTCCACGGCAACTTCCACGGTGCCACCGACGCGCTGCTCGCGGCGGGCGGCAGCGGTGTGGCGACCCTCGGTCTGCCGGGCACGGCCGGCGTGCCGGCGAGCGCGGTGGCGAACACGATGGTGGTGCCCTACAACGTGGTGCCCGAACTCGACGAGCAGGTGGCCGCCGTGTTCGTCGAGCCGGTGGCCGCGAACATGGGGGTGGTGCCGCCGGCACCGGGGTTCCTCGAGGGGCTGCGGGCCGAGTGCGACCGTGTGGGCGCGCTGCTCGTGTTCGACGAGGTGATCACCGGGTTCCGGCTCACCCGCGGCGGGGCGCAGGCGAAGTACGACGTGCGCGCCGACCTCACCACCTTCGGCAAGGTGATCGGCGGCGGGCTGCCCATCGGAGCGGTGGGCGGACGTCGGGAGATCATGGAGACCCTCTCGCCGCTCGGCAAGGTGTTCCACGCCGGCACGCTGGCGGGCAACCCGCTGGCGACGGCGGCCGGCCGGGCGGCGCTCGGCGAGCTCACCGGCGACGTGTACATGGAGCTGTTGGCGCGCGCTCGGCAGCTGTCGGCCAACCTCCGCGACGCGTGTGCCGCGGCGGGGCTGCCCGCGCAGTTCCCGGTGGTCGGCACCCTCGTGGGCATGTACTTCGGCGACGCGCTCGGCAACGCCGCGCCCACGAACTTCGAACAGGCCAAGACCACCGACGAGCAGCTGTACGCGGCGTTCTTCCACGCGATGCGGCGCGAGGGCGTGGCGCTGGCGCCGGGCGCGTACGAGGCGTTGTTCGTGGGCCTGGCGCACACCGACGACGTGCTCGACCAGATCGGCGAGGCCGCCACTCGCGCCGCTGCCGCGGTCATGCGCGACCGCGGCTGACCGGGGTCGGCGCTGCGCGCCGCCTAGCCTCCTGCGGCGATGCGCCAGTTCTTCACGCTCGGGTTCTGGTTGTCGCTGCTCGCCCTCGCCGGCCTCACCGCCGGTCTGCTCGCCCTCACGCGCGACGACGGTGCCGTCGACGATCTGCTGCCCGACGTCGGGATCGCGGCGCTGCCGGAGGAGCGTGAGATCGACCTGATCGGCATGGTCTTCCTCGCCCAGGCCGACAGTGGGTTCGCGATCGTCGACGGACGTACCACCGGCAATCTGCAGATCCGCATCGACGGCTTCCGCTACATGAACGTGATGGCCGGCACCCCGGGTGAGAACCGGTGCGCGGAGCTGAGCGAGCTCGCGCGGTGCGCGATCGCCGCCGACCTGCTCGGCGAGGCGGTGCTGTGGTTCTCGATCGTGCCGTTGTCGCCGCGCAACCTCGTGGAGCTCCCGGGTCCGTCGGGGCTGCGCGAGGGCAGCCGGTTGCAGCTGACCAACGGCTGGGTCGTCGACCGTGCCGAGATCGTCGAGCGGGACTGCGAGGAGGACACGTCGGGGCTCACCGATCTGATCGACCGGTTCGGTGCCGACGCGACCACCGTGTACAGCCTCGACGAGCAGCAGGTGGTGCGCGTCACCTGTGCGCCCGCCGGCGGGACGGACGGCTCCGTTCCGACCTCGCCGACCTCGCCGTCGCTCCCGACGTTGCCGACGGTGCCGACGGCGGTGCCCGTGGTGCCCGAGCCGACGATCGCGCCCTGACATCGCGCCCTGACATCGCGCCCTGACACCGCGCCCCGAGGGCGTGCCCCGAGGGCGTGCCGGGCGATCATCGAGCGGTACGGTCGGCGCGATGAGCGCCACGCACGACGGACTGCCCGCCTACCGCGATCTGCCCCGCCGTGCAGGGCTGCCGGCGAGTTGGGGGCTGTGGGGTGACGACGGCACCGACGTGTTCGGATGC
>JBILUM010000507.1:0-2999 GCA_044370995.1 Ilumatobacteraceae bacterium
CAGTGCCGCATCCTCCGAACACCAGCCAGAACGTGCCGATGAGTTCCGCGGCGAGCCGTTTCGTGAGTGCCTGATCCATTTCCTACCCTCCAGGAGCGAAGCCGACCATCGGTCGGCGACGTGAAGATATTCAACGGGCCGCCGCCCCTGCGAGTTGTGCCGAGCGGGCTCCACCGGGCGCCGTGTCGGCGATCTCAGCGGGTGAGGAAGTTGGTGAACTGCCAGGGGTCGTCGAGGTTCAGACCGTCGCGCTCGGTGCTCCAACCGGGGAACACATCGTTGCGACTGCTGACCGGATCCCAGTCGGCCGGCGTCGGGCCGTGCACCCGGTTCGGGACGACTCGCCGAACGGTGGGCCAATGGTCGTCGACGCCGAGGTGAACGCTGACCATCCGGTTCCGTTCCCCACATCGGACCGGTGGACGATGGGTGCGCCGGGCCGCGAAGGCCTCGGTACCGATCACGGGAGGGAACCATGAGGAGACTTCGACTCGGCCGTCTGGCAGCGCTGACCGCGCTGCTCGCCAGCACCTTCGGTGTCGCGACGGCGTCGGCAGCACCTGCGAGGGTGCCGTCGCTCACCGTCGCCGACAGTTGGGCCTACGAGCGCAACAGCATCGTCGTGCCGGTGACGCTGGATTCGCCGGCGACGCGCGACATCCAGGTGCTGGGTGTGCCGGTCCGCGGGACAGCGCGACCGGGTGTCGACTACAACCGGTCGATCGTCCGCACGGTCATCCCGCGTGGCGCGACGACCGGGCAGCTGATCGTCCAGCTGACCAACGACACCGTGATCGAGCCCGACCGCAGTTTCACGCTCGTCGTCGGTGCGCTCGGTGTGCGGGTGCGAGACGGCCTGGCCGCGCTCACCATCCGTGACGACGACACCCCGCTCACGGTGAACCTGCTGCACATCAACGATCACCACTCGAACCTGCAGCCGACCACCCAGTCGCTGAACGTCGGCACGGCCGGCGGCGCCTTCTCCGTGCCGTACGGCGGCTTCCCCCGCGTCGCGGCGAAGATCGCCGAACTCGACGCGCAGCTCGACAACGTGGTCAAGATCCATGCTGGCGATGCGATCACCGGCACGTTGTTCTACACACTGTTCAAGGGGCAGGCCGACGCCGCCTTGATGAACACGGTCTGCTTCGACATCTTCGAGTTGGGCAACCACGAGTTCGACGACAGCGATCTCGCGCTCAAGGGCTTCCTCGACTTCCTCGCCGCCGACCCCGCCTGCACCACGTCGGTGCTCGGGGCGAACGTCGTGCCGCAGGTGGGCACGCCGCTGGCCCCCGTCACGCCGACCGATTACATCCAGCCCTTCGTGGTGAAGGAGTTCCAGGGCCAGCAGGTCGGCTTCGTCGGTATCGACATCGCGGACAAGACGCGGTTCTCGTCGCAGCCGCTGGAGACGACCCAGTTCCTCGACGAGGTCACCACGGCGCAGCGCTACATCGACGACCTGAGCGCGATCGGGGTCGACAACATCGTGCTGGTCACCCACTACGGCTACGGCAACGACCTCGCCCTCGCTGCGCAGCTGCGCGGCGTCGACGCGATCGTCGGTGGTGACTCGCACTCGCTGCTCGGCGACCTCGCCAAGTTCGGCCTGCCCTCCGAAGGTGCGTACCCGACGATGGCGACCAACGCCGACGGCGACCGCGTGTGCGTCGTGCAGGCATGGCAGTACTCGTGGGTGGTCGGCCAGCTCGGCGTCACCTTCAAGGAGGGCGCCGTCGACACCTGTGGCGGCGTGCCGCACGTGCTGCTCGGCGACACGTTCACTCGTGGCAACCCAGCCGTCGCAGTGGCGGAGCCCGAGCGGTCGGCGATTCTCGCGGCGATCGACGCCGACCCGCAGCTCGGCATCGTGACGCCCGACCCGGCAGCGACCACCGTGTTGAACGGGTACTCCGGCCAGGTGGCCACGCTCAACCTGCAGCAGATCGGCACCTCCGCCGAGGTCTTCTGCGATCGACGCGTGCCCTCGGTGCCTCGCGGCGTCGCGCCGTGCAACGGAAACGCCGTGTCGGCCAGCGGTGCGCAGGTGGCGGTCAACGGCGGTTTCAGCCAGCAGATCGTCACCGATGCGTTCCTCGCCCGTGCGTTCCGGGCCGACATCGCCCTGCAGAACGGCGGCGGCGTGCGCATCGCGATCCCGGCAGGCCCGATCACGATCGGCACGGCGTACACGCTCCTGCCGTTCAACAACACCCTGGTCGAGCTCGAGCTCACCGGCGCCGAGGTGTTGGCATCGGTCGAGGACGCGCTGGCCTTCTACGCCGCGAATCCCAGCGGCAACACGGGGGCGTTCCCCTACGGCTCGGCCATCCGCTGGAACATCAACATGAACCAGCCGCGCGGCCAGCGCATCAGCAATGTCGAGGTGCGCGACCGTGCGACGGGGGTGTGGGGTCCGATCGACCCGGCTGCCACCTACACCGTGGTGACGAACAGCTTCCTCGCCGGTGGCGGTGACGGTGCCGTCACGTTCAAGGCCGCTCGCGATGCGGGCCGGTTCACCGACACGTTCATCAACTACGCCCAGGGCTTCTACGACTACGTGCAGCAGGACCTGGGCGGCGTGAGCGGCACGCCGCTCGCCGTGCCGGCTCCGGCGAACTTCTCGACGCAGTCGTTCATCCCGCTGGCACCTCCGGCACCTGCTCCCTGAGCACGCCTCACGCCTGAGCGAACGATGCCCCCGGCCGCAAGCCGGGGGCATCGTCGTTTCCGAGCGATGCTCGAACGGTGTGCGGGTCGCTCAGCGGGTGAGGAAGTTGGTGAACTGCCAGGGGTCGTCGAGGTTCAGACCGTCGCGCTCGGTGCTCCAACCGGGGAACACGTCGTTGCGACTGCTGACCGGATCCCAGTCGGCAGGGCCCGAGTACAGCGTGCCCAGGTAGGGCTTGGCGCCCTCGAGCACGACGTCCCACGGCAGGTCGTCGGGAACGCACACACCCTGGTGCGGGTTCTCGATCATCCACGCGACC
>JBILUM010000039.1:0-9943 GCA_044370995.1 Ilumatobacteraceae bacterium
CGTGGCGCGTCACCACGGACCCCATTCCCACCATCGCACCGCTGCCGATGGCGAGTCGCTGGTGGATCACGGTGCCCAACCCGAGATTCGCTCGGTCGCCGATGATCGAGTGACCGCCGATCATCACCGAGCAGCTGACGGTGACGTCGTCGCCGATGATCGCGTCGTGGGGGACGTGGCACTTGGTCATGAAGTACCCGTTGTCACCGATCCGGGTCACGCTGCTGGCGCTCTGCTGGACCGTCGCGAACTCGCGGATCACGTTGCCGTTGCCGATGACGATCGTTCCATCGCTCTCGTCGCCGTCCCAGGGAACGTAGTGGTGCCCGCCCTTCATCTCACCTGGCGTGCCGATCGCCACGTGAGGACCGATCCAGTTGCCGTCGCCGATCACGCAGCGACCGAAGATCACGGTGTACGGGCCGATGGCATTCCCGTCGCCCAGCTGGACATCCGGGCCGATGACGGCGGTGGGATGGATCTTGTTCACGGTCCAGAACATAACCGGCGACTCCTCGGCCCGGTGGGAATCGCGAAACCCCGGCGCCACGAGTTCGTGCTCTACGCTTCGCCTTCGTCCCTCGAGCGCCCATAGGAACTGCCCCGCATGATCCCGATCTCCGTCGTCGACCTCGGCCCTGACGTCGAGGAATCAGTCCTCGCCGTGCTCAGATCCGGAGTCGTTGCACAAGGCCCCGCTGTCAAGCGACTCGAGGACGAGTTCGCCGCGATGTTCGGTGTTCGACACGTGGTCGCGGTCAACAACGGAACGACTGCGCTGATCGCTGCGCTCCAGGTGCTGGATCTGAAGCCTGGTGACGAGGTCATCACCAGTCCCTTCACCTTCGTCGCGACGCTGAACGCGATTCTCGAAGCTGGTGCGACTGCGCGATTCGCGGACATCTCAACCACCGACTTCAACGTGGACCCCGCGGCGATGGAGTCACTGATCGGGGAGCGCACGAAGGTGCTGCTCCCGGTCCACCTGTACGGGCAAGTCGCGGACATGTCGCGGATCGCGCCGATGGCGGAGCGGCACGGCCTACATCTCGTCGAGGATGCGGCGCAGGCGCACGCGGCGACGCTCGACGGCAGGTGCGCAGGGACATGGGGCATCGGGTGCTTCTCGCTGTACGCCACCAAGAACATCACGAGTGGTGAGGGTGGACTCGTCACGACCGACGACGATGCGATCGCCGATCGGCTGAGGTTGCTGCGCAACCAGGGAATGCGTCAGCGCTACCAGTACGAGATGGCGGGCAACAACTATCGGATGACGGACCTCCAGGCGGCCGTCTGCCTACCGCAGCTCCCCGGGTACGGGGCGAACGTCGAACGGCGCCGTCGACATGCGGCCACGCTGAACGAGGCGCTGGCTGATCTCCCGTGGCTCCAGGTGCCGAGCCAGGTGGCGGGTCGCGGGCATGTCTGGCACCAGTACACGGTCCTGCTGTCCGAGGATGCGCCGATCACCCGCGATCAGCTGATCGAGCATCTCGCCGCGCGCGGTGTGGGTTGTGGCGTGTACTACCCGAAGACCGTGCTCGACTACGACTGCTACCGGTCGTCGCCCTCGGTGGTGCGCGACGACGTGCCGATCGCCAGGTCCGTGGCCGAGCGGTGCCTGTCGCTGCCGGTCCACCCCCGGCTCGACGAGTCCGCGCTCGCGACGGTCATCGCCGCCGTCCGGTCGGCGGGAGCCTGACGTGCTGCGCGTCGGTCTCATCGGCGCCGGGTCGATGGGATCCCTCCACGCCCGTGTCGTCAACACCTCCACGGAGTCGCGTCTCGCATGGGTCTCGGACCCGGTCGCCCGGTCCGGAGAAGCGCTCGCTCGACGGTTCGGCGTCCCGTGGCTCCCGACCCCGTCGTTCTCGGACGTCGACGCCATCGTCATCGCAGCGCCGACCCAATTCCACGTCGACCTCGCGATGCAAGCGTTGGAGAGCGGCGTACCGCTGCTGCTCGAGAAGCCGCTCGCTGACACCGCAGCGCAGTCCACGCTGATCGTGCGGCGCTCGGAGGAACTTGATGTGCCGCTGATGTGCGGCTTGCTCGAACGGTTCAATCCGGCGATCCGCACGGCGATGGACATCGTCGGACGACCGCTCGAGCTCCGGACGATTCGCCATTCGCCGTATGTGGAGCGCATCCGGACCGGCGTTGCGTCGGATCTGCTGATCCACGATGCCGATCTGGCGATACGACTGTTCGGCGCCGAACCCACGGCGGTCCGGGGTCAGATGGCGTTCCTGCACCCGCGCAGCGAGGCGACGAGCGAAGACATCGGCGAAGCGATCCTGTCGTTCCCGGGCGGTGGGGTCGCGTCGCTGTCCGTGTCGAGGCTCGCCCAGCGCAAGGTTCGCGAGCTCGTGATCACCGAGATGGACCGTTCGATCGAGGTCGATCTCCTTCGTCAGGACATCACGATCTATCGCCACATCGGTGAGACGGCCCCCACGGACGAGGACGGCCTCGGCTATCGCCAGCAGACCATCATCGAGATCCCGGTCATCCGTCACCTCGGCGAACCGCTCGCGCTCCAGTGGGCGCACTTCCTCGGGATGCTGGACGGGTCGGTCGACCCAGCAGCGGAGCGGTCATCGCTCATGCCGCCGCACCGGGCGGTGCAGGCGGCCGTCGACGACGCCGCCTCCACTCGGTGAGGCGCCCACGAGCCGCCGGACGGGCATCGGCCGTCGGAATCCGGACGACTGGTACGCTTCGGGCGTGACCTCGGCGAGCACTTCTCCCACACACGCGCCCGTCCCACTGGGCGAACCGACCTTCGGTGAGGAGGAGATCGAGGCGGTCCGACAGGTCTTCGCCTCCGGCTGGGTCGCAGGTCAGGGCCCGCAGAACCGAGCCCTCGAATCGGCGTTCGCGGACTTCTGCGAGACGTCGAACGCCGTCGCCGTGAACAACTGCACTGCTGCGCTGCATCTGGCGTTGCTGGCCCTCGGGGTCGGTCCCGGCGACGAGGTGATCGTGGCCGACTACACCTACCCGGCCACGGGCCACGCCGTGCTCTTCACCGGCGCCCGGCCGGTGTTCGCTGACATCCTCCCCGACACCTGGTGTGTGGATCCGGCTGCGGTGGAGGCGGCGATCGGCCCTCGCACGAAGGGCGTGATCGCGGTCGATGTGGCAGGCCAGTGCGCCGATTACGCAGAGCTCCGAGCCATCACGCGCAAGGCCGGCCTCTTCCTCGTCGAGGACGGGGCGTGCTCGATCGGCGCAACGTATCGCGGACAGCCGTCTGGGCACCCTGACCTCGCCGACATCGCAGCGTTCAGTTTCCACGGGCGCAAAGGCATCACGTGCGGCGAAGGCGGCATCTTGACCACGGCGAACGGGGATATCGCAGCGTTCATGCGGAAGCGGGCGTCGTTCGGGGTCGAGAGCGCGCTGAGCCGTCAGGGTTCGAGCGAGCTGCCGATCCCCGTCTTCGACGAGTTGGGGTACAACTACAAGCTCTCCGACATCTCCGCTGCCATCGCGCTGGTGCAACTGCAGAAGATCCAAGGGTTCTTGGCAGCACGGCGCCGAGCGGCCGACCGATACAGCGAACTCTTCGCCGATTTCGAGCCGGTCCGGCCGCCCGTGGTCGGTAGCGATCGAGACCACACCTGGCAGGCGTACATCCTGACCCTCGACGCTGCCGTCGATCGCGGCGCCGTGGCCATGGACCTCCGAGCCCGCGGCGTGGGGGCGAACATCGGGACCTACGCTTCGCACCGGGAGCCGGTTTACGGCGACGTACCGGTCTGCCCCGTGGCAGCTGATCTGTTCGCACGGCACCTCGCGATCCCGATGCATGCGAACCTCCAGGATGACCAGATCGAATTCGTCGTGGAGAGCGTGATCGCCGCTGTGTCCGCGAACCTCCAACGCTGAAGGAGCGCTCCATGTCCAACGCCAAACCCATCGTTCTGTTCACCGGCGGTGCAGGGTTCATCGGTATGCACGTCATGCCAATGCTGCTCGAGAAGGGCTACAGCATCCGTCTGTTCGACTCGATGACCCATCGGGCCAACCGAGATCAGGTCGACGCGCTGGTGAACACCGGCGACGTCGAGCTCATCGAGAACGACGTCAGATACGGAGGATCGGTCCAGCGTGCCATGCGTGGCGTCGACAGCGTCATCCACTTCGCAACGGTCTCGATCAACCGCAGCGTCGCGGACCCGGAGGAGTCGATCGACATCAACATGACCGGGAACCACAACGTCTTCGCGGCAGCGGCGGGCGAGGGTGTGCGGCGGCTCGTCTACGCGTCATCGGCCAGCGTGTACGGCGATCCCGAGGTGTTGCCGATGTCGGAGGACAGCAAGCTCAACCCGATGACCCCGTACTGCATCTCCAAGCTCGCGGGTGAGCATTTGCTCGGCTTCTACCAGCGTCAGAAGAACCTGTCCTGGGTTGCGCTCCGGTTCTTCAACGTCTACGGCCCCGGCCAGAAGACGAGCGCCTACTACACCTCGGTGATCAACCACTTCGTGAACCGGATCCGGAACGGTGAACCGCCGGTCATCGACGGTCGAGGCGAGCAATCGATGGACTTTGTGCACGTCACGGACGTGGCCCGCTCGGCCGTAGCTGCGCTCGAGAGCGACCGCGACAACGTCGCGGTGAACATCGGCACGGGCGTCAGCACGAGCATCGCGCAGCTCGCCGACATCCTGATCAGAGCTGTGGGTGCAGACGTCGAACCGATCTTCAACCCGCGTGACGTCCTCGTGTCGCGGCGCGCTGCCGACATCACCCGGGCGCGTGAGGTGCTCGGGTGGGAGCCGCTCGTCAATGTGGAGGATGGCCTCTCGGAGCTGGTGAAGCTGTCCGCGGGCTGATGGACGCTCACGGGCTCCCGTCCAATCCGTACAACCCGCATTGCTGGATCACCGGAGATCCCGAGATCGGGGAAGGCTGCTGGATCGGTGCCTTCACCGTGCTCGACGGGTCGGGTGGGCTGCGGTTGGGGCGTGGCGTCGACGTGTCGTGCGGCGCGCAGATCTACACCCACAGCACAGCTCGGCGATGTGTCAGCGCGCGCACGTACCCGAGCATCGATCGGGCTCCCACCGTGATCGGAGATCACGTGTTCATCGGGGCGAATGCGACGGTGTTGATGGGGGTCACGATCGGTGACCACGCCGTCGTCGGTGCAGGGGCGGTCGTCACGGGGGATGTCGCAGCGTACGCAATCGTGGCAGGAGTCCCGGCTCGACCCATCGGACACGTCGAGGTCTCCGGCGATCGGGTCGTGTTCCGCTACGAAGCTGCCGAAGGTGGCGAGGTCGCACTTCGGGGGGCGGAGTGAAGATCGCCGTCGTCAACAACTTCTTCCCGCCACGGGTGGGAGGATCGGCGCACCTGTCCGACGCACTCGCGAAGGCCTACGCAGACGCGGGTCACGAGGTGCTGGTCATCACGGCCGAGTACCGCGGCGCACCGTCCGAGGAGCGCCGTCACGGTGTGCGGGTCGTGCGACTCGGAGCCTGGACGATGCCGAAGCTCGGCACGGCGATCGACTTCGACATCGCGTTCACGCTCGGGCCGCGCAACCTCCGGCGCCTCTACCGACTCCTCGACGATTTCGGTCCCGACGTGGTCCACCAACACGGCCAGTTCTTCGACCTCACCTGGATGTCCGGCTGGTGGTGCCGTCGTCGCGGTGTCCCCGCACTCCTCAGTGTGCACACCCGGCTCGAGAGCCCGTCGAAGGGATACGGCGCGTTGTTCCGCGTGCTCGATGCACTCCTGGTTCGCCCGGTCGTTTCGCTGTGGCGGCCCGTCTTCGTCGTCATGGACCGATTGATGGACGACTACATCCGTGCGCGCTACACGCGGGACGCAGCGCGCACGGTGGCGATCCCCGTCGGGGTCCACCTCCCGTCCACCGGAGGGGAACGGCGCGGGGGCCATCAGGTCCGTGATCGCCATCAACTCGGTGACGCCCCGATGATCCTCTCCCTCGGACACGTCATCCCGCTGCGTGACCGTGTGGCGCTGGTCGAGTCCCTTCCGTTCGTCGTGGAGCGCTACCCGTCGGTGAAGGTCGTCGTCGTCGGTGCCGTGCACTACTCCCGGTTTCTCGAGCGCGCTCGCGAGTTGGGGGTCGAGGACCATCTCGTCATCACCGGCGCCGTGCCGCGCGATCAGGTGTCCGCCTACCTCGCCGCAGCCGATGTCGAGACGCACGACCTGCAGGGCTACGGGCTCGGCACCGCGAGTCTGGAGGCGATGGCATCCGGTGTTCCCGTGGTGGCAGCAGTGCGGGCGGACAACTTCCCCGGCATCGAGCTCCGGTCTGGGGAGAACATCGTGCTGGTCGACGTGAACGACCCGCAGCAGCTGGCCGATCAGCTGTGCGAGTTGCTGGAGGACCGCGAGCGTCGGACGTTGATCGGCAAGGCCCAGGTCGATCTCGTGCAGGAGTACTTCTCGATCGAGGCCGTTGCAAGGCGGCACCTCGACGTGCTGGCGGGCCTGGCCGGGTCTGCACGCCAGTGAACGTTTCGACGGATTCTTCCTTGACGCCGCCGCAGCGGCGTGCGCTCGTGGTGCTCTTCCTCCTCGTGTCCGCAGCAGCGGCACTCGTCGCAGGCGGTCACACCTACGCCATCGACAACGAGGTGCAGTTGCAGACCACCCGCGCGCTGGTCCAGCTCGAGCCGAGTCTGGAGAGCATCGACGCAGGCTGGGCCGCGAGAGATGACGGGCCCTATCTCGTGCGACCCGACGGCGGCACGGTGGCGATCGTCGGGATCGGATACTCCATCGTCTCGGCGCCGGCGTACGTCGCAGCACGTTCGCTGGCCGCCGTGGTGCAGCCCTACGATCGAGACAGCTTCATCCGCGTCGGAACCTTCTTCACCAACTCGTGGATCCTGGGGGCACTCGCCGTGGCGGTCGCGCTCTTGGCGATGGAGCTCGGTGGCAGCTTCCGCGCGTCGTTCTTCGTCGGAGCTGCCTATGCGTTGACGACGTACGCGCTTCCGCACGCGAAGACGTCGTTCACCGAGCTTTCGAGTGCGCTCGTGTTGTGCCTTGCCGTGTGGGCGCTGCTCAGATGGCGCCGCACGAACGTCGATGCGTTGCTGGCCGTGTGCGGTGCCATGGTTGGCTTCGGCGTAATCATCCGTGCGAGTGGAATCCTCTTCGTTCCGTTCTTCGTCGTTGCGGTGGCCGTCGCGGGGCTGCTCCACGGCGGTCTCCGGGGTGGCGTACGCGCACTGCTTTGGCTCTCAGCCGGCGGCGCGCCAATGCTCGCGTTGTTCATGTTCTTCAACTGGTGGCGCTTCGGCGGTCCGCTGGAGATCGGGTACCCTCGGATTCCGCAGTCCTACCCGCTGCTCGACGGCCTCGAAGGGCTGTTCCTCTCGCCGGGGAAGAGCCTGTTCCTGTACGCCCCGATCGTGATCGTGGGCATCGTCGGCATGGTGGTCGCGCTGCGGCGACAGCCGTTCGCGATCGTCTTGATGAGCGCGTTGTGCGTGATCAACATCTTCTTCTTCTCGCGGGTGCCCTACTGGGCGGGCGACGCCGCGTGGGGTCCGCGTTACCAGCACGTCATCGTGCCGCTGCTGTGTGCGCCGTGCGTCGTGGTGTTGAGGTGGGCGGCCGGCCGCACGGCGTTCGCAGTGACGGCCGGCTTCGGTCTCGTGGTGTCGCTCCTGGCCTGCACCCTCTACTTCAACGTGCTCTTCCTCGAGGCCGACATCGCCGGCGTCGGAGCGAACGGGATGACCTACGACCTCTCGTGGCAGCCGATGCTCGGCATGGTGGAGGAACTCCCGCCGGCGATCCGCGACGTCTTCGAGGAAAACCGGTCCGGCGAGGTGGAACGTGGTCCCTTCTGGGGTGATCCGGCGACCCACTACGCCTACTACTCGACCGAACCGCGGCTGGACGTGTGGTGGTTGTGGGTCCGCCCGACGGGGGCCTCGCCGCTCACGTACCTCTACTTCCTTCCGATCGTTGCGGCGATCTTGCTCGCTGCGTGGCTCGGTGGGATAGGCCCCCCGGTCCGATTCCCGATCGCGTGGAGAACACGGTCGGCTCTGACGCGGTCCGAGTCGGCCGGGACGGACGCTGCGATCTCGAGTGCGCCCGAGCGGCCACTCATCTGACCATGGTGAGAGCGCTGTGGTCCCTGGGCGCAGCGTCGATCATCGCCTTCGGCCCAGGGCTGCTCGTGTGCTGGCGACGGCGCCGTGTATGTGATGTCGGCCTGATCAGCCTTGCCATCAGCCCGGCGCTGGTGTTCAGTGCGCTCTGGACGGCGGCGACGGTCGCCGGATCACTCGGCCTTCGCATCGCGCCTTGGAATCAAGTTCCGCCGTGGGTGCTTCTCTGTGTGGCGTACGGCTGGTACGCGGGACGCGTCGATCGCACGACGACGCGGTCGATCCCGCGCGGTCATCTCCTGATGGTCGCACTCGCGATCGGAGTCGGGCTTGCCGCCTGGGCGGCGGCGCTCGACGGTCAACCCACATCGCCGCCATCGAGGGATGGTGAGTATCACGGCTACTTCGTGGCGTCGATCGTGGACACCGGTTCTGTCGAGGTGTCGGATGTCGTGACGACCGACCCGGTCACTCGTGAGCCGGCCGCGTCCTTCTACCCGTTGGCGCTGCACCATGCAGCTGCGGTGCAGGTGATGACGTTCGGAGGGGACATCGGTCGGGTCCTCCAGGCATGGACCGTCCTTGCCGCGGCCGTCATGTTGCCGCTCGCTCTCGTGGCGTTCCTCAGGATGCTCGCTCCGAGTGTCCCGCTCGCTGCCCCGATGGCGGCGCTCGTCGCACCGTTCACTGCGATGTTCCCGTACCGCCCGGCGACCTGGAGTGCCATCCCGCTCATCGTCGGTCTCGCGCTCGTGCCGGCGATCTTCGCCACGATGAGGGCAGCGATCGAGCCTCAGGGTGGCCACTGGTCCTTGCCGTGCGCCGTGGCGATACACGGGGTCGTCGAGTGCCACTCGTCGCAACTCGGCTTGATCGCCCTGTGGTCGGCGGTGCTGATGCCGTGGTGGATCGTCTCGGTCGTCTCGAGGGCGGACCGGCGCCGGGTGTCGCTCCGACTGGTCGCTGTCGTCGTGATCGCCTCGCTGCTCAGTGGGCCGTCACTGGTGAGGCTGGTCTCTGCGGCTCGCCAGCGGTCCGGCTTCCAGGAGCGTCCATGGCTTGCGCTCGACGACGCGGTGCGCGATATCGCACTCTTCCGTTTCGCGATGCCCGACGCTCAGGTGGTGTTCGCGGTGCTCGTCGGAGCGGGTCTCGTGGCCGCATGTCGGTCACGTGAACTGAGGCCGTGGGTTGCCTGCACCGCTGCGACGGTGATGCTGTTTCTTGCAACAGCGGTCATCGGGCCTCCGTGGTCATGGCTGCGCCCGATGAGCGGCCTCTGGTACTCGTCTCCGTGGCGCACCAGCTATCAGGTCGCAGTGGCCGGCATCGTGCTGGCAGGTGCTGGTCTGGCGGCGATCGTCGGGTCGGTCGCGTCGAGGCTCGAGCGAGGTCGCTCCTGGGCAGCCGTCGGTGGTGGTCTGGTCGCTCTGACGGGAGCGGTCTGGTACCTGGATCAGCCCGTTTCGACCGTCCGCTCCGCGTACGAGTCGAACGCGCCGCTGACCCCCGAGATGCGTCGGGCGTTCGACGTTCTCGGCACCCTCGCCGGACCTGGTGACACCGTGCTGAACGAAGAGCGAGATGGATCAGCGTGGATGTACGCCACTCATGGGCTGCGACCGCTGCACGCGGTGTACTCCTATGCGTCGAGTGCAGTGACCGAGGACCGGATGTACCTTCGTGAGCACATCACTCGCATCTCCACGGACGAGCGCATTCGGGGGCTCGTCGACCGATGGCAGGTGCGGTGGGTGTTCGTCGACGAAACGGGGTTCGTCGACGAGCCACCTCGCTGGAGCATCGAGGACTTC
>JBILUM010000330.1:0-4135 GCA_044370995.1 Ilumatobacteraceae bacterium
TCGAGGCGATGGCGAGCGCGGTCGACTTCTACCACCAGCGCCTGCTCACCTCGCCCGATGCACGCGCGGCCCGCGACTACCTGCGCAAGCGTGGGCTGGCCGGCGACGTGGCCCGCAACTTCAAGCTCGGCTGGGCGCCCGACGACTGGGACCAGCTGAGCACCGGCCTGGGCGCGCCGGCCGAGGTGCTGCGCGAGACGGGTCTCGCGTTCACGAACAAGAGCGGTCGTCTGCAGGACGCGTTCCGCGGGCGGGTGATGTTCCCGATCTACACCGAGAACGGCGAGCCCGTCGCCTTCGGTGGGCGCATCCTGCCCGGTTCGCCCGATCCGGCCAAGTACAAGAACTCCAGCGAGACGCCGATCTACGCGAAGAGCAAGACGCTCTACGGGCTCAACTGGGCCAAGGCCGACATCGTCGCCACCGACCAGGTGATCGTGTGCGAGGGCTACACCGACGTGATCGGGTTCCACCGCTCGGGCATCCGCCGCGCTGTCGCCACCTGCGGCACCGCGCTCACCGAGGAGCACGTGCGCATGATGAAGCGGTTCGCGAGCCGGGTGGTGCTCGCGTTCGACGCCGACAAGGCGGGCCAGGGTGCAGCAGAGCGCTTCTACGAGTGGGAGGAGAAGTACAAGGTCCAGGTGAACGTGGCCCGCTTCCCGGCGGGACAGGACCCTGGCGAACTGGCCGTGCGCGACCCCGATGCGTTGCGCCGTGCGGTCGACGAGGCCGTGCCGTTCCTCGGTTTCCGGCTGCAGCGCGTGCTCGACTCCCGGCCGTTGCGTTCGCCGGAGGACCGCGCCCGCATGGCGCAGGAGGCGATGCTCGTGGTGAACGAGCACCCGAGCGTCGACGTGCGCAAGCTCTACGCCGGTCAGGTCGCCACCCGTGTCGGCCTTCCCGTCAACGACCTCGTCGCAGCCGCCGTGAAGGGTGGTCGAGCGGTCGTGCGGGTGTCACCGACGCGTCAGATCGGGTTCTCCGAGAACGCCGAGTTCGTCGCCGTGTCGCTGCTGCTGCAGCACTGGAACGACATCGCCGACTGGCTGATCGAGGGCCTGTTCGCCGACGACGTCGCCCGGCGCGCCTTCCTCGCCCTCGCCGACGCCGGCGGCAATCTGCCCGTCGCGCTCGCCGAGGCCGATCCCGACGCGCGCGAGATGCTCGAACGGGCCGCCGTGGCCGATCTCGACGCCGAACCGTTCGTGGAAGCGTGCAATCTGATCGCCGCAGCAACGCGTCGCGAACTGGCGCGCAGCACCACGCTCATCGATCCCGACGCGATGCGCGAGGCCACCGATTCCCGCCGCCAACTCGAGCTGCTCGACACTCCCGCATCAGCCCAGGACGCGGCAGGGGTGTTGCTAGGGTGGCTGGAGCGGCGCGGGGAGGAGCGTGAGTGACCGACGTTGGAGAGGATGTGACACCGGAGAACCCAGCTGCGCCGTTCGCCGGGGTTGATTCGGGGGAGTGGACCGACCTGATCGAGCGCGGACGCGCCCGTGGGGTGCTCCATGCCGAGGAGATCACACACGTCCTCCGCAAGGTCGAACTCAGCGGCGACGTGCTCGCCGCCGTCCAGGTCGAACTCGCCGCTCAGCGGATCACGATCGACGAGACCGTCGACGAGCTCATCGACGACACGCCCCACGACGGCATCGACCGCGATGCACTGCTGCCCGGTGACGCGCAGGTGCTGCCCGGTGACGACGGTGCCACCGAGGACGCCGAGGGTTTGCTCGCACGGCGACGTCGCCGGCGCACGGCCCGTCAGCAGGCCGGTGGCGACGGTGGCAGCAGCTCCGATCCGGTGCGGATGTACCTGAAGGAGATCGGGCGCGTCGAGCTGCTCAGCGGCGAGGAGGAGCGTCGTCTCGCCCAGGCGATCGACGACGGCAACCGTGCGGCGCTCGAGCTCGATCGCACCGACCTCACCGACGTCGAGCGTCGGCGCCTGATGCGTGCGGTGAACGCCGGTCAGCGGGCCAAGAGCGAGCTGATCCAGGCCAACCTGCGGCTCGTGGTGAGCATCGCCAAGCGCTACACGCTGCGCGGCATGCAGTTCCTCGACCTGATCCAGGAGGGCAACCTCGGTCTGATGCGTGCGGTCGACAAGTTCGACTACACCAAGGGCTTCAAGTTCTCCACCTACGCCACGTGGTGGATCCGTCAGGCCATCACCCGTTCGATCGCCGACCAGGCCCGCACCATCCGCATCCCGGTGCACATGGTCGAGAGCATGAACCGGGTGCTGCGGATGCAGCGTCAGATGCACCAGGAGCTCGAGCGCGAGCCGACGCTCGACGAGCTGTCCGACCGGGTGGGGTTGCCGCCCGACCGGGTGCGCGAGATCCTGCGCATCAGCCAGGACCCGTTGTCGCTCGATTCGCCGCTCGGCGAGGAGGACGACTCCAGCCTGGGCGACTTCATCCCCGATCTCAGCGCCGACACCCCGGCCGACATGGCCACGAAGAAGATGCTGGTGCAGGCGGTGGAGGAAGCGCTGGGCGAACTCACCGAGCGCGAGCAGGAGATCGTCCGGATGCGCTTCGGGCTCGACGACGGTCAGGCGAAGACCCTCGAGGACGTCGGCCGCGAGTTCGGGGTCACCCGCGAGCGGATCCGCCAGATCGAGGCCAAGACCCTGGCCAAGCTCCGTCACCCGATGCGCAGCCAGAAGCTCAAGGAGTTCCTCGAAGCCGAGTGACCCCGGGCTTCGTGAGCAAGGTGCGCTCAGGGTGCGCATCTGGCTCACGGAAGCGTCGGGTGCGTGCGGAAAGCTGTGTGACCGGAACGATCAGACGCTAAGTTGTCGTGCGCCCTTCCGGGGTAGCTCAGTTGGCAGAGCAGCGGACTGTTAATCCGCGTGTCGCAGGTTCGAGCCCTGCTCCCGGAGCGAGAAGGACGGCCCGCTTCGGCGGGTCGTTCGTCGTTTTCGGCCATGGCGACCGCATCGGTGGGCCGGCCGAGTACGGTCGCCACCCGTCGGGGCGGTAGCTCAGTGGTCAGAGCAGGGGACTCATAATCCCTGGGTCGTGGGTTCGATACCCACCCGCCCCACCGGATCTACCAGGTGTTATTGACAGAAGAGCATTCGCTGGACTGGCCTCAAAGCACCGCATCCAAGAATTTTCCAAGAATCATCCAAGACGCCAGCTACGTTGTGCCGATGGCAGAGCTGCGGACGGCGCCGGGCATGCGAGAGCGGGCTCCGGGTGTGTGGGAACTCGTGGTGCAGAACGGGGTCGACCCGGTGACGGGGAAGCGGCTGCAGATCAGCCGCACCTTTCGAGGCACCCTGCGTGAAGCGAAGAAGGCGCGCGCGGAGCTGATCGTCGAGGCGTCGAAGGGCAAGCACTCCGGCACACGTGCGACGGTGGACGAGCTGTTCGTCGACTGGATCGTCGAGCTGAAGCGCAAGGGCAGATCACCGAACACGATCGACGGCTACGAGAAGGTCTACGCCCGCAACATCAAGCCGACGCTCGGCAACACCTTGGTCACGAAGGTGACCACGAAGATGCTGAGCCAGTTGTACGGCGCTCACCAGGACCGAGGCCTGTCGCCGCGGAGCGTCTACCAGATCCATGCCTGTCTCTCGTCGATGTTCACGCAGGCGTGCCGGTGGGGTTGGCGCGACAGCAACCCGGCGCAGTGGGCCGACCCGCCGTCGATCCCGGACACGGTGCCGGTGGTCCCGACGCCGGAGGAGGTGCGAGCGCTGATCGCCGAGGCCGAGCGTTCCAAGCGGCCGGAGCATGCGAGGGCGATCCTCATCGCTGCGACCACCGGTATCCGGCGTGCGGAACTCTGCGGGCTGCGACGCTGGCGCGGCCTCGACCTCGATCGGGGGTTGATGCGAGTCACCGAATCGGTGACGGCGCTGAAGGGCCGACCCATCGAGGAGATCCCCACGAAGAACCGACGCATTCGAACGGTGGCGCTCGACGAGCTCACGATCGCGACGCTGCGCAAGCAGATCGAGGCCGTGGAGGAACGAGCGCGATTCGCCGGTGTCGAATTGGTCGACGACCCGTTCGTGTTCACCGACTCGGCCGATGGTTCCGTGGCCTGGAAGCCGACGCTGATCACTCGCAACTTTCAACGGCTGCGCGCTCGCATCGGGCTCGAC
>JBILUM010000331.1:0-4122 GCA_044370995.1 Ilumatobacteraceae bacterium
GTGATCGAGCAGGGGTCGTGGCGCTGGGTCTTCGCCGTCGTCGTCCCGATCGCCGTGGTCGCCTTCGTCCTCACGGCGCTGCGGGTGCCCCAGTCGAACGATCCCGACACCCCACCGCTCGACCTCCTCGGCCTCGGCCTGTCGATCGTCGCCCTGGGCACGCTCGTCACGGCCATCATCCAGGGGCCCGAGTGGGGATGGACGACGGAGGGCACGCTCGGGTTGTTCGCCGTAGCGCTGCTCACCGGGGCGGCGTTCGTGGCGTGGGAGTTGCGCCACCCGGATCCGATGCTCGACGTCTCCCTCTTCGGCAACCTGCGCTTCACCGCCGCCTCCGGCTCGGTGACCTTCGCGTTCTTCGCACTGTTCGGGTTCATCTTCCTGATCACCCAGTACTTCCAGTTCGTGCTCGGCTACTCGCCGTTCGAGTCGGGCCTGCGGGTCATCCCGGTGGCCCTGTCGATCGCGATCGCATCGATCACCGGCACCCGCCTGGCCGTGCGCTTCGGGAACAAGGCGGTCGTGGCCGGTGGCCTGTTGTCGATGTCGGTGGGCTTCGCCTGGGTGTCGACCGCCAGTCCCGTCACGCCCTACGCCGAGATCATCGGGCAGATGATCTTCCTCGGCCTCGGCCTCGGCTTCACGAGCGCCCCGGCCACCGAGGCGATCATGGGCGTGGTGCCCGCCAACAAGGCGGGGCAAGGATCGGCGGTGAACGACGCCACCCGCGAGGTGGGCGGCACCCTCGGCGTCGCGGTGATCGGCAGCGTCTTCGCCTCGGTGTACTCGAGCGCCCTCGTCGGCAAGCCGGGCTGGGACCAGGTGCCGCCCGAGGCGCTCGAGCGTGCCGAGGACGGCATCGGGCTCGCCCTGGGCGTGGTCGACGCGACCGCGGGTCAGGTGGGCGCCGACACCGCAGCGGTCCTCGCCGACGGCGCACTCCAATCGTTCATGGACGGTCTGCAGGCCGGCTGTCTGGTCGCCTCGGGCGTCACTCTGGTGGGCTCGCTGATGGCGCTGGTCCTGCTGCCGGCCCGCCCTGCCCTCGTGCACGACATCGCGTGAACGTGGGCCGGTCGGGCACCGATCCGGCAGCTGTCGTCAGGTGCCGCAGAACGTGCGGTACGGGCCTCGGTCTGGGGGCGCCGGCAGGGCGTACTCCTCGAGGCCCGGTCGCTCGTCGAACGGGTGACGGATGACGTCGACGAGCGCGTCGAACGCCTCCATCGACCCGGCGTTCGCCGCGTCGAGGGCGGCCTCCACCAGGTGGTTGCGCGGGATGTAGATCGGGTTCACCCGGTCCATCGCGGCGGCCACGGCGAGTCGTTCGTCGGGGTCGGTGGGCAGCAGCTCGAGCCAGGTCGACGCCCATGCGTCGAAGACCGCCGGATCGGCGAAGAGGGCTCGCACCGGCGCATCGTCGCCGCGCAGCGCTGACGACAGGAGTCGGAAGAAGCGGGTGTGGTCGATCGACTGGGTCTGGAGCAGCTCCGGCAGGGCGTCGACGACCGCGTCCGCTGCGGTCACGGGTACTGCGCCGGCGAGGCCGAGCTTGTCGCGCATGCCGGCATGCCACGCGGCGAGGTAGCGATCGCCGAACCCTGTCAGCACCTCGGTGGCGATGGCGACGGCCCGCTCGGTGTCGGCGTCGAACAGCGACAGCAGCGTCTCGGCCAACCGGGCGAGGTTCCACTGGAGCACCCGGGGCTGATTGCCGTAGGAGTACCGGCCACCGTGGTCGATCGAGCTGAACACCGTGGCCGTGTCGAAGCGATCCATGAACGCACACGGCCCGTAGTCGATGGTCTCGCCGGAGATGGTGGTGTTGTCGGTGTTCATCACGCCGTGGATGAACCCGACGTGCATCCAGCGGGCGACCAGA
Source organism: Ilumatobacteraceae bacterium (assembly GCA_044370995.1). Classification (GTDB taxonomy): domain Bacteria; phylum Actinomycetota; class Acidimicrobiia; order Acidimicrobiales; family Ilumatobacteraceae; genus VFMC01. The sequence continues at coordinate 1,883 of JBILUM010000331.1, forward strand.
TCTGCCTGCTGCGCGACGACGTGTCGGAACAGTTCGAGTGCCGGGATATCGCTGTCGGCGGCCTCCGGCAGGTGGCGGGCGACCGCGTGATCGACGAGACGCCGGACCAGGTCGACGTCGCCCGTGGCGGCTGCGTACTGGAACGAGCCGACGCGCAGGTGGCTGGAGGCGACGCGGGCCAACACGGCGCCGGGCAACATGCCCGTGTCGCGTGCGATGCGCTCGCCCGTGGCGACCACGGCGAGCGAACGGGTGGTGGGGATGCCGAGCGCATGCATCGCCTCGCTGATGACGTACTCGCGAAGCATGGGTCCGACGGCCGCCTTGCCGTCGCCACCGCGGGCGAAGCGGGTGCGCCCCGAGCCCTTCAGGTGCAGGTCGCGGCGTACGCCCTGCGGATCGACGATCTCCCCGAGCAGCAGCGCTCGCCCGTCGCCCAGGCGGGGCGAGTAGTTGCCGAACTGGTGGCCCGAGTAGGCGAGCGCGATCGGCTCGGACCCTTCGGCGGTCGTGTTGCCGACGAGGACCGCGACGCCCTCGTCGGTCGCGAGTGCATCGGGATCGGCCCCGAGTTCTTCCGCAAGGTGGCGATTGAAGGCCAGCAGCCGTGGTGCCGGCGCCTGCTCCGCCTGCCAGTGCTCGTAGAGCCCGTCGAGCTCGCGTGCGTAGGAGTTGTCGAACCGGAACAGCGTGGTGGCGTCCAGTGACGCGTCGGCGCTCATGGGTCGAGGCTACCGATGGCCCGCCCACGGTCGCCGTCCGGGCCGGGCTGCGTGGGACACACTGGTGGCGCCATGAGCAACCGCCCCCACCTCGTTCCCCGTACCGACCTCGCGCCGGCACCGACGGGCGAGGGCCACGTGCTCGCCCGGCTCGGCCACGTGAGCGACCTGCACGTGATGGATGCCGTGTCGCCGATGCGGTTCGAGTGGATCGAGACGATGGCGCACGATCCCCGGTGGCGGCCATTGCTGCACATGCACCGCCCGCAGGAGACGCTCGTGCCGTGGGCGGTCGCCCAGCACGTCGACGAGGTGCGGGCCGAGGGTGGGCTCGACCTGTTCGTGTGCACGGGCGACAACATCGACAACGCCCAGCGCAACGAGCTCGACGTGTACCTCGGCCTCGTCGCCGGCGGCACCGTGTCGATGCCTGCTCGGGGCAGTGCGCACGATGCGCACGATGCGCCGGCCCCGGGGCCGTGGCCGTACTGGAGCCCGCTCGCGGACGTGATCGACACGTGGAAGCCGCGTGGCTATCCGGTGATCGACGACCTGTTCTCCCGCACGGACGCGCCGATCGTGTCGGCCGGCGTCGGCGTGCCGTGGACGAGCATGCCGGGCAACCACGACCTGCTCTGCCAGGGCACTGCGTTCGTGAACGAGGAACTGCACCGCGCCGCGATCGGCGATCGCAAGGCACTGTTCCCGCCCGACGGCTTCGAGCCCGACGATGTGCTCACGCTGTTCGTCGAGGAGCCCGACGTCTTCCTCGGCATCGGCGAGCGGCGCGTGCCGCCCGATCCGTCCCGCGTCGCGATCGACCTCGACGGGTGGGTCGCTGCACACGCCGGCGCGGGTGCGGTCGGCTGGGATGACGTCGCCCCGACCGGCCGGGCCGACACCGTCGTCGACGTGGGCGACGTGCTCGTGGTGGTGCTCGACACGAACCATCCGGCGGGCGACTACCAGGGCAGCATCGGGCGGGCGCAGATCGCCTGGCTCGACGACCGCCTCACCGAGGCCGACCGCGACGGTCGGCTCGTGGTGCTCGCGAGCCACCACGGTGTCGACACGCTGGTGAACGAACGCGGCGACGACCCCGAACGGGTGCTCGCCGCTCCCCTGCTCGACGTCGTCCACCGCCATCCGTCGGTGGTGCTGTGGCTCACCGGGCACCGCCACATCCACCGGATCACGCCCCGGCCGGGCGCCGCCGGCGGGTTCTGGGAGATCACGACCGCGTCGATCATCGACTGGCCGAGCGAACGTCGCCGGATCGAGGTGCTGCGACACACCGACGGCAGCGTCGAGATCGCGTCCACCCTGCACGCCCACCGGGCCGAGGCCGGCTCGTTGGCGTGGTGGCACCGCGAGCTCGCGCAGCGGTTCGGCGCATCGCAGGTGCGGCACGCGATGAGCGGCACCGAACTCGACCGCGACGTGCGACTGTTCCTCGCGCGCTGACCGGAGGCAGCGCGAGCGCAGGTCAGCGGCCGGCGAGCCTCGCCACGACGGGTG
>JBILUM010000332.1:0-4117 GCA_044370995.1 Ilumatobacteraceae bacterium
CCGTCGTTCGCGGCGATGGCCGACGTGCCCCTCGACGCCGAGGGCACCACGCTGCGGTCGATGGTGCTCGCCCGGTACCCCGATCTCGAGATCACCCACATGCACCATGCCGGCAACAGTTCGGGTGTGGTCGACGGCGCGGCGGCGATCCTGCTCGCCAGCCCGACGGCCGCAAAGGCCAATGGTTGGACCCCGCGGGCCCGCATCGTGGCGGCCGTGAACATGGGTGACGATCCGACGCTGATGCTCAATGCGCCGGTGCCGGCCGCCAAGAAGGCGCTGTCGCGAGCGGGTCTGTCGGTCGACGACATCGACCTGTTCGAGATCAACGAGGCGTTCGCCGTCGTCGCCGAGAAGTTCATCCGCGACCTCGACCTCGATCGCGACAAGGTGAACGTCAACGGTGGGGCGATGGCGCTCGGCCACCCGATCGCAGCCACCGGCGCGATGCTGATCGGCACCGTGCTCGACGAGCTCGAGCGTACGGGCGGCCGCTACGGCCTCGTGACGATGTGCGCCGCCGGCGGCATGGCCCCCGCCGTCATCATCGAACGGATCTGACCCGGATCTGACCCGGATCTGACCCGGATCTGACCCGGCACGAACTGGGGTCGAGGGCCCGGCGCGGTCGCATCGCTCCGGACCCCCGACCCGGTCGGTCTACATTCGGGCGCATGCCCGCTCGGATGTGGACCACGACCCAGATCTCGGCGGTGACGGTGACCTCGACCGACCGGGGATATGCCTGGTGAGCGCATCGGGAGGACGTCTGGTCGGGCGACGGATCCTGGTGACGTCGGCCGGCACCTACATGGGGCCGGCGATCGCGACCCTTTTCCGGGCCGAGGGTGCGGACGTGATCGCCGACGACGACCCGCTGGTCGACGTTGGTGCGCCCGCCGCCCTGATCGAACGATGCGGGCACCTCGATGCCGTGGTCGCGAACCTCGACCTGCCGGCCTACGGCGCCGGTGTCGTCGACATCGACGACGGGGAGTGGCTCGCCGGGTTCGACGCGATGGTCCACCCATTGATGCGGCTTGCCCGTGCGGTGAGCCCGCAGATGATCGAGCGGGGTGCCGGCGCGATCGTGGCGGTCACCTCGTCGTCGCCGCTACGGCGCATGTCGCCGCACGCGATCGCCTATGTCGCGGCACGGGCGGCGCAGAACGCGTTCGTCCGCTCGGCCGGTCACGAGCTCGCGAAGCACGGGGTGCGGTTCAACGCGATCGCCCAGAACTTCGTCGCCAACGACACGTACTACCCACCCGAGGTGCTCGCGAACCCGAGGTTCCAGGAGCGTCTGCAGCGCGAGGTCCCCGCCCGTCGGATCGGTCGGCCGGAGGAGACGGCGGAGCTGGCGCTGTACCTCGTGAGCGAGTCCTCGTCGTTCATGTACGGCCAGATCGTCAGCCACGACGGCGGGTGGTCATGAGGCACGGCTTCCGCTGAGCGGGTCATTTGATCGGGAGCGACGCGCGATCTAGAGTTCGTAGTGTCAACTACAAACGTCGGACTCCTCCCGTCCGACGTGAGCTCGCACCCCACACCGACTGGAGCACCGACATGCCGACCCTCTCCGCCGCCGACGCCTCCGACCTCTTCCGTCGCCGGCCCGAACGGTTCCTCGACGTCGGCGCCGGCGAAGCGGCCTACTACCGGGTGGGCACCGGGCCCGACGTGCTGTTCGTGCACGGATGGCCGGTGAGCGGCGCGACCTTCCGCTCTCTCCTGCCGCACCTCGCCGACCACGTCACGTGCCACGTGATCGACTTCCCGAGCGCCGGTGCGAGCCGGTTCGACGCCTCCACGCCCCTCAGCATCGGTGGGCACATCGCCACGGTGCGCAAGGTCATCGACCTCCTCGGTTTCGACAGCGTCGCCGTCGTCGGTCACGACAGCGGCGGCATGATCGCTCGCCACGCCATCGCCGGCGACGCTCGCATCCACGGCGTCGGCCTGATCAACACCGAACAGTCCCACGGGATGAGCCGGCGGTTCAGGTCGTTCATCGCGATCCGGCACCTGCCCGGCATCGCCGCCGGCTTCGGCTGGGTCGCCGGACAGCGCCGCATCCGTCGAGTCGGCATGGTGCTCGGCGACGCCTTCGCCGACCCCTCGCTGCTCGACGGCGAGTTCGACGAGTTCTTCCTGAAGCCGCTCCACGAGATCCCCGCACGGCGCACGGCGGCGATCAAGGTGCTGCGGACCTTCGAGGCCCGCTACGTGACCGAACTCGCCGAGGTGCACCGTCGGATCACCGCGCCGGTGCAGATGGTGTGGGGTGACCAGGACCCGTTCTTCCCGCTGCCCTGGGCGCACGAGATGGTCGGCACCTTCCCCGACGCGCGCTTGCACGTCGTGAAGGGCGCCGGGCTGTTCTCCCACGAGGAGCGCCCTGCGGAGGTGGCCGAGGCGCTGCTGCCCACGCTGCTCGGGCAACGCTGAGCCATCCCGGCGGGCCTGCGCGCCGCACCGTCTGATGGACGGTCGTCCGTCGCGGCGGACGATCTCCGATACTCGCCAGAGGGCCGCCTTCGCGAGCGGGTCGATGGTTCTCCATCGGGTCAACGCCGCATTTCAGCGAATGCTCGGGTACACGGCGGCAGAAGTGCTCGAGGCCTGGTTCTCGCCGGACTGGGAGATGTTCGACGCCGACCTCCGCCCGCTGTCGGCGGAGGGTTTCGTCGGGTTCCGGGCGGTCGAGCTCGGCGAGCCGCTCCGCGACGAGATCAGCTGGATGCGTCATCGCGACGGCTCGTGGCGATGCCTGTCGTGCAGCGCGTTCCCGTTCGGCTGGACCGACGAGGTCGTCGTGGTCGCGGTCGATCAGACCGACGGTCTCCCGTCGACGGCTCTGCGACCATCGGACGGCGAGACGCTCCGAGCCGGCTGAGCGGAATGCGGGGTGCCGCGCCCTGCTCGGCCTGCGGTGACCTGAGATATTCCTGTGGTCGGGTGTTGACGATCGAACATACGTTCGATAGTGTTCCGGTCATGGAGACGGCGGTCCTCTCTCTCGACCAGGCGGTGCGCGACCTGTCGCGTGTCGCGTTGGACGAGTTGGATCCGTCGGAGTTGGGGTCGTTGGCGGTGCGGGTGGGTCGTCACATCGACAAGATGAAGATGCTGCATGCCCGGATCGTGGTCGAGGCCGATCGTGCCCAAGCCTGGCGCGAGTCGGGGGCGCGCGACATGGCCGACTGGTTGTCGGGAAAGACCGGCACCTCGCGAGGTGAAGCGCAGTCGCGGCAGCGGTTGGGTGAAGCGCTCGACAAGTCCCAGGAACTCGCCGATGCGGTCGAGAACGATGAGTTGTCGGCTGCTGCGGCCGAGCAGTTGCACGACGCGATCGTGAACCCGCCCGAGGGCACCGATGCCGAGGATCTGGCCGATCTGATCGACGCCGCCAAGGGTGGCGGCCCGCGTGACGTGAAAGCCGCGGCCGATCGTTGGCGTGAGACGCACTCGTCGGAGACACCCGAGCAACGCTCGGCTCGCCGATATGCGAAGCGGTCGGTCAGCTCGCGGCCGCCGTCTGATGGCACGGTCGAGACCACGGTGATCCTGCCCGAGTTGGAGCATCGTCAGTTCATGAACGCGATCTCGCATGTCGCGGGTGACTGGGATGCGAACGACACCCGCACCGTGGCGCAACGTCTTGCGGACGGGTTGATCCAGTTGTGCAAGGCCTACGCGGCGGGAACGGTCACCGGGGGTCGGGAGAAGCCGACGATCCTGATCGGCTGCAGCGCGGAGACCATGGCAGGCCTCTCGGACGAGCCCGGCTGGACCGCCCATGGTGATCGGATCCCGGCCGACCTGGTCCGGCATCTCGCGGAGGATGCGATCCTGCGGCGGGTGATGTTGGTCGGTGACGCGGTGATCAATCTCGGCACCAAGGTCAGGCTCGCGTCGGATGATCAGTATCAGGCGTTGATGTTGCGTGATGGTGGGTGCAGGTGGCCGGGGTGTCGGATCCCACCCGCGTGGTGTGAGGTCGATCACCTCATCCAGGTCATCGACGGCGGGCCGTCCGATCTCGACAACGAGGTCCTGTGGTGCTCGCATCATCACCACGTGAAACACCGGGCAGGGGTCACCGTGCTCGGCGACG
>JBILUM010000012.1:0-13913 GCA_044370995.1 Ilumatobacteraceae bacterium
TGGTGTTCCATTCCTGACCGAAGGGCCTGACCGAGGAGCCCGACCGGTCCGGAACGGCCCCTGGCGCCCATCGATCGTTCACCTGCGTGTCACGGTGCGGACCCGGCTGACCGCACAGGGCGAATCGCCTTGACGTTTGCGTTAGCATCCATGCCCATGCAGGAGTTCACCACCGTCAGTTCGTCCTCGTACGACCCCGCGGCACTCGCGACCAAGCTCACCGAGAAGTCGGCAGACGGTTGGTCGGTGGTCAGCATCGTCTCCACCGGCGGCGACGTCACCGCGTTCCTCAGCCGCGAGGGCACCGGCGCCGCCACCTCGTCGACCACCTTCGACAGCGGTTCGGTGGCCGTCACCGCGGCGCCCGCCGCCGTCGTCGAGCCCGAGCCGGCCGTGGCCGAGCCCGCCGGGTGGGCCGTCGCACCCGACCCGGCGCCCGCCGCCGTCGTCGACCCGGTGCCCGCCTCCACCTACACCCCGGCCGCCACCACCGCGTACACCCCGGCGCCCGCCGCTGCAGCAGCGACGCCTGCGGTGCCCGCCGGCTGGTATGCCGACCCCGCCGGCCGCTTCGAACTGCGCTACTGGGACGGTGGCACCTGGACCGAGCACGTCTCGCGCGCCGGCCAGCAGTACACCGATCCGCCGGTCGCCTGAGCCACAGCATCCCCACGCCGCCACGTGCCGGCCCGCCGGGTGTGGCGGCTGACACGTGGATCGGGGCCTTCGGCCCGATCGTGCTGCAGGGGGCCTGAACCCGTCGCCCGCTACGGTCGATCCCCGTGCGCGCCATCTCCATCGGCCATGCCGGCATCCTGATCCAGACCCGCTTCGGGTCGATCACCTGCGACCCGTGGTTCGACCCTGCGTTCTTCGGGTCGTGGTTCGTGTTCCCCCGCAACGACCAGCTCTCACCCGAGCTGCAGTACGCGATCGAGCACCCCGACTACCTGTACATCAGCCACATCCACGGCGATCACCTCGACGAGACCTGGCTCCCGCACCACGTCAGCCGTGACGCGACCGTGCTGCTGCCCGGCTACCCGACCCGCGAGCTCGAGCGGCGCCTGCGCGACATGGGCTTCACGAAGTTCATCCGCACCAGCGACGGCGAGGAGATCCAGCTCGACGGCGAGCTGCGCATCGCGATCCACGTCGAGGTCAGCATCACCGACGGTCCGGGCGGCGACTCCGCACTCGTGGTGAGCGACGGCACGTCGCGGTTGGTGAACCAGAACGACTGCCGCACCAGCGATCTGAAGGCGCTGTGCGCCCACGGTCCCGTCGACCTGCACTGGATCCAGTACTCCGGCGCCATCTGGTATCCGATGGTGTACGAGGAGTCGCCCGAGAAGATGCGCGAGCTCGTCGACCTCAAGGTCGACAGCCAGCTCACGCGGGCGATGCGCTACGTGGAGGCCGTCGGCGCCAGGGCCGTCGTGCCGAGCGCCGGCCCACCCGCGTTCCTCGACCCTGACCTGTTCGGGCTCAACATGATCGACGGCGACGAGCTGAGCATCTTCCCCGACCAGCGCGTGTTCATGGACCGCCTCGCCGCCGACGGCCACGTCGGTGTGCTGGCGATCCCGGGCACCGCGATCGACATCGAGGCAGGTTGCTTCACCGTCACCCATCCCATCCCCGACGCCGAGGTCGCGGCGATCTTCGACCACAAGCGCGAGTACCTCGAGCGCTACCAGGCCGACTACCTGCCGTGGCTCGACGAGATGAAGGCCGGCTGGACCGCGCGCAGCGACGACCGTTCAGACGACCTGCTCGCCACCGTGAAGGCGTGGTGGGAGCCGCTGCTCGCGATGGCGCCCACGCTGCGCGCCGGTGTGGGTTCGAACGTGTTGCTGCGAGCGGGCGACATCGAGATCCTCATCGACTTCCCCAACGGCCAGGTGCGCGCCTACGACGGCGACCCGTACGAGTTCCGGTTCACGATCCAGCGCGAGCTGGTCGAGACCGTCGTCGCCCAGAAGGCCGTCGACTGGAGCAACTCGCTGTTCCTCAGTGCCCGCTTCACGGCGTGGCGGGCCGGCAACTACAACGAGTACGTCTACAACTTCTTCAAGTCGCTGTCGGTCGAGCGCATGCGCCGCACCGAGGCCGAGGCGTTGCGCAAGGCCGACCCCGAGCGCAACGGCATGGCCGGCGAGGAGATCCGCATCGGCGACCACGTCTGCGAGCGCCTGTGCCCGCACCGCCAGGCCGACCTCGCGGTGTTCGGCGAGATCGACGGCGACCATCTCGTGTGCACCCTGCACGGGTGGAAGTTCGATCTCGAGTCGGGCGAGTGCCTCAACGCCACCAACCGCAAGCTGAAGATCCGCCGCGCCTGATCTCGCCGGGGCACCTGATCTCGTCGGGGCACCTGATCTCGTCGGGGCATGGGGTCGGGGTGACCCGCCCCCACCGCACCTGCTCAGCGCACCGTCAGGCGGTACGCGAACTCGTAGGTACCGGGCGTGAGCTTGTACTGCGGCAGCACGTCGGGTCCGCAGCTCGCCGTTCCGAGACCACGGTGGGCGACGTCGACGTGGACGAACAGCTCGGGCCGCGGATGCAGCTCGGTGGCGGTGCGCGCCTCGTACAGGTCGTGGACGCCGACATGCGTGGCCGAGACGTGCATCGACGCAGGCTGCACGACGTCGAGGCGCACGATGCGACCGCTCGCGGCATCCACGAACTCGAACCAGCGGCAGTCGGTGCGCAGGCCGAACTCCTGGGGCACCAGATAGGGCGACCGGTCGGGCGCTCCCTCCCAGATGCCGAGCATCGCACCGCTGTTGCGGTCGGGGTAGTTCTCGAACGGGCCGCGACCGAACCAGCGCAGGTGCTCGAAGCCGGCGGGCAACGTGAAGGTGACGCCCACCCGGGCGAGGTCGGCGCACACCTCGGGCACCACCACGCGGTGGCGGTACTCGACCGAGGCGCCGTCGACCCGACGGTCCCACGTGTGCTCGACCAACTGCTCGGCCGGCAACCGATCGGCGCCGATGTCCTGCCAGTGCACGAACGAGGTACCGCCCACGCGGATGCGCCGCGACAGGTCGGGCATCAGCTTGAACCCGTCGTTGTCGATCGGGGCGCGGAAGATGCAGAGCTCGATCGGCGCGACGAGGAGCTCGTCGATGGCCGCCGCACCGTGATTGGGCACGAAGCGGCCGGTCGCCCTGGGGGCCTTGGCGGCGCGGAGCTCGACCTGGTCCCATGCGACGAGGTGGCCGGCGTCGGCGTACCAGGTGGCCCGCTTCAGGGTGACGCACACCGATAGGTGCACCGCGCCGGAGCCGGCCGGCACGTCGACGGGCAGCGGCACCAACACCTGCTCGCGCGGCCCGACCTTCGGGAGCTTCAGCTTCCCGCTGCGCACCTCGGCACCGTCGACCAACAGGGTCCATCGAGCGTCGAACGCATCGAGGCCGACGAACGACTGGCGGTTGGTGACGACGAGCGAGCGCTGCTTGCCGCGATGGGCGAGGCCGACCGTGACCGGTCGGTACACCCAGGCGACCTCGTGCATCGCGGGGTGCGGTTCGAGGTCGGCCGACACCAGACCGTCGGCGACGAAGTTGCCGTCGTGCGGGGTCTCGCCGAACTGGCCGCCGTACGCGAGACGCACGGTGCCGTCGGGCAGCGTTTGGCGGATGCCGTGGTCCTTCCACTCCCACAGGAACCCGCCCTGCAGACCGGGCGTGGAGGTGATGACCGACCAGTAGTCGGCCAGCGACCCGTTGGAGTTGCCCATCGCGTGGCTGTACTCGCACAGGATGAGCGGCCGGGTGCCCTTCCCGCTCTCGCCGTACCGCTTGATCGCATCGATCGGCGCGTACATGGGGCAGACGAGGTCGCTCGCCATGAGGCCACCGTCGACCCACCCGTCGTGGAACGGTGCGCCCTCGTAGTGCAGCGGCCGACTCGGGTCGTGCTTGCGGATCCATCCGGCGAGCGCGTCGTGGTTGGCGCCGTAGCCGCTCTCGTTGCCGAGGCTCCACACGATGATCGACGGATGGTTGCGATCGCGGCGCACCATGCGCGACCCGCGGGCGACCCAGGTGGCCAGGAAGCGCTCGTCGTGGCAGAGGCTGGTGTTGTACGCGTGGCTCTCGATGTTCGACTCGTCGATCACGTACATGCCGAGCTCGTCGCACAGGTCGTAGAAGGCCGAGTCGTTCGGATAGTGCGACGTGCGGATGGCCGTGATGTTGTGGCGGCGCATCACCTCGAGATCGGCGCGCATGTCGTCGGCGGTGACCGCCTTGCCCCGGTCGGGGTGGTGGTCGTGGCGGTTGACGCCGAAGATCCAGATCGGCTGCCCGTTCACCAGGAGCTGCCGGTCGCGCACCTCGACGTGGCGGAATCCCACGAGCTGCGACGTGGCCTCGGCCACCTTGCCGTCGGGTCGCACCAGCTCGACGTGCACGCGGTAGCGGGTGGGCGACTCGGCGCTCCAGGGCTGCACGTTCGGCAGCTCCCACGACGCCACCACCTGATGGCCCGTGAAGATGTACGGACTCTCGTGCACGTGCGGCACCGCGCCCTCGTGCGGACGGCCGACCCGCTTGCCGGCGAGCGTCTCGGCCCACGTGCGGACCGTGTATCCCTTCACCGGCGGCTTCGTGAACCCCACCGTCGTGCGGACGCGGAGCATGCCCGCGCCGTCGTCGAGACGCAGGTCGGCGTCGACCTCGACGTCGGCCACGTGCACCGGCGAACGTGCCTCGATGTGGACGCTGCGGTGCAGGCCCGCCATCCACCACTGGTCCTGGTCCTCGACGTAGCTCTGCGCGCTGAAGCGGACCACGACGATCGCCAGATGGTTGGCGCCCGCGACGAGGTGGTCGGTGATGTCGTACTCGCTGGGCAACCGGCTGTCGGTGCCGTAGCCGACGAAGCGGTCGTTGAGGTAGATCGCGTGCACGCTCTCGGCGCCGCCGACGTGCAGCCACACGCGGTGCGACTTCCAGCCGCGTCCGATGGTGAACGTCCGGCGGTACACACCGGTGGGGTTACGCGTGGGGAGCGCCGGCGGCGGGCCCGGGAACGGCATCTGCACGTTGGTGTAGTGCGGAAGGTCGCCGGTGTCCTGCAGCGTCCAGTTGCCCGGCACGGTGACCGAGCGGCCGGCCGGGGTGGGGCCGAGCACCGCTGCCTCGGGCACCGACTCGGGCGTGTCGAACAGCTCGAACTGCCACTGCCCGTCGAGCGAGATTCGGGCGTCGTCGCCCAGCGGCAACGGCACGTGCATCGGCAGTCGGTGCAGGCTCAGCTGCTCGGGGTGCGCCCAGGGGCGCAGCGTGCCGATGACTGGGAGCACGTCAGGCGGCGGCGCCGGGGATCGCCCCGTGCACCCAGACCGTGGTCTTCAACGGCATGAGGTCGAACGCCCAGATGAAGTCCATCGCCGACACGCTCACACGCACACAGCCGTGCGACGCCGGGTAGTTCGGGATGTTGTTCGAGCCGTGCACCGCCACGCCACCGCGGAAGTACTTGGGCCGGTAGATCTCGCCGAGGTCGCCCTCCCACCAGCCTTCCTCGCGCTGGCGGGTGACCTTCCAGAGACCCGTCGGGGTGACGGAGTCGCCGGTCTCGATCTTGCCGGGCTCCTTCTTGTTCTCCTCCTCGTAGGGGACCTCGCTGCCCGTGGAGGCGTTGATCACCCAGAGGGTCTTGCCGCCGCGCACGACGAACAGGAGCTGCTTGGCCTTGTCGACCTCGATGAGATCGCCCGTGTCGGCCGTGCCGTGGCCGCGCTCGGTGAAGTACGTGAGGTAGTCGGCGGTGGTCTGATCGACCTGGCCGGTCGCGTTCAGGCCGAGGTACTTCTGGAAGGCCATGACGGCCTGCTTGGTCGTGTGCCCGTACTTGCCGTCGGAGCCGGCATGCCAGAAGCCGAGCTGCAGGAGCCGGTCCTGGAGGATGCGGGTGGCCTCGCCGTCGCGTGCACCGACCGCCTCGATCGGCACGGGCGACGCACCGACGATCTCGAGGTTCGGCGGGAGCGTGGTGGTGGGTGCCGCCGTGGTGGTGGGCGCCTCGGTCGTGGTGGGCGCTGCCGTGGTGGTGGGCGCAAGCGTGGTGGGTGCCTCGGTGGCCGGGACCGTCGTGACGGTGACGGGCGTGACCGGCGTGGTGGTGGCGTCGAGCGAACTGGCGGGCAACGGCGACACGGCCACGGTGGCCGGTGTGGACGGGGCCTCGGCACGGACCGACCCACCGCTCGAGGTGCAGGCCGACCCCACGAGCCCCGCCAGGGGCAGTGCGAGCAACGGCAGCCACCGCTGCTGCCGCGTCCGCTGCGCGACCCGCGTCAGCTGCGCGCCGCGAGGCTCGCGTGCTGGTGGCGCATTGTGGGAGCGGACGTGCATTGGGGGAAACCTGACGTGCGGGCGGATGAACACGACGAGTGATGCCCACACTACCGTCCGGCCCTGCGCAAGAAGTGGCATGCCACCGACGACTGGTGTGCCAGGAAACCCAGGAAAATCAAGGCTTCCGAGCGGCGGATCCTGGCAGCCGCTGGTCGACGGCGTCGATCGTCAGATCTGCGGCAGCTCGAATCAGATCTGCGGCAGCTCGAATCAGATCTGCGGCAGCTCGAATCAGATCTGCGGCAGCTCGAATCAGATCTGCGGCAGCTCGAACCAGATGGTCAGCGAGTACTTCACACCCGAGGTGAGCTGGTTGCTCTGGTGCGGGTGGGTCACCAGGCTCGGCCACACGATCAGGTCACCGACCGGCAACCCCTCGTTGGTGACGCCCTGCCGCGGGAAGTCGAGCTCACCGCCGGTGTAGGCGTCGTTCAGCTTCACCGATGCCGACACCTGGGCGACGTCGTGGTGGATGCGGAGCGACTCCTGGCCGCCGATCTCGTACTTGATGATGAACGCGTCGCGGATGCCGTAGTAGTCGATGTACGGCCACGCCTGCCGGAACCGGGGCCACAGCCGCATCCCGAGGTCGTTCTGGACGTGCTCGAACAGGGCAGGACTGATCACGGCGAGCGAGACCTCGTGGCCGGGCACCGGATCGTCCTCCTGCTGCTCGAACGCCCCGACCGCCTCGGCGGCGCGGATCACCGTGTCGCAGAAGGTGGGCGTCCAGAACGAGGTCCGGTACATCTCGTTGCCGATCTCGATCAGCTCGTCGGTCTCGTCGTCGCGGACGGCCCCCTGGTAGCCGAGGATCTGCTGCAGGTCGGAGAACGCGGTCACTCGCTCATCGTGGCAGATCGCCGCTCGGATCGAACCGCCACGGTTGGCGGGGCAGCGATCCGAGGTCGAACCCGGCGGCGACCTGTGCGGCGGTCTCGGCGGCGGTGAGGTCAGGGGGCACGATCACGCCGATGCTGCTGGCGAGCAGGCGCAGCACCGGCACGTCGGTGACCCCGCGGGCGGCGAGGTCGTCGAGGGTGATGCCACCGTGGCGCTTCGCGAGCCTCGAGCCGTCGGGGCCGACGACCAGCGGCACGTGTGCGTAGGCGGGCACCGGGAAGCCGAGCAGATGGTGGAGGTGCAGCTGACGGGGCGTCGACGAGGCGAGGTCGTCACCGCGCACCACCTGGTCCACCCCCTGCTCGTGGTCGTCGACGACCACCGCGAGGTTGTACGCGGGCACCCCGTCGTTGCGCTGCAGCACGACATCGTCGACCGCTCCCGTCACCTCGCCGAGCACGAGGTCGGTGAAGGTGTAGCGCTCGCCGTTCGTGCGGAGCCGGAGCGCCGCCCGTCGCCCATCGCGCTCGTGGTCGCGACGCTGCTCGTCACCCAGCTCACGGCACGTGCCCGGGTACGCACCCTCGGGCAGGCCGTCGCCGTGGGGTGCCGTCGCGGCCTCGCGGATCTCACGGCGGGTGCAGTAGCACGGGTACACCAGGCCGTCGGCCCGGAGCCGATCGATCGCGGCGCGGTAGCTTTCGAACCGCTCGGACTGGCGGACCACCTCACCATCGGGCTCCAGACCGAGCCTCGCCAGATCGTCGAGCTGGCGACGCTCGTGACCGCGGGACGACGTCACCGGGTCGAGGTCCTCCATCCGAACCAGCCACCGGCCTCCGCCGCGCTTCGCTGCGCACCACGACAGCAGGGCGGTGCGCAGGTTGCCGAGGTGCAGCACACCCGTGGGTGACGGCGCGAAGCGGCCCGTCACCCGTTTCGCGTCCATCAGCACTCCACCTGCAGCACCTGCGCATTCTGCCGGTTGGTCGCGACGCCCACCCGACACTGGATGCGCTCCGTCAAGATTCTCCGAAGGCCACCACCCCGGGTCGACGTCCACGGGGAGATCGCTTCACTTCTCGCCGCTGCGGCCGACAACAGGAACACGACCCCGCCCCCGCAACGGGCGCGTTGGGGCCGGGGATCGAACCGGACGAGATCAGAGAGGTGGTGGTGACGAGGTATGGCCGACATGGCTCCACGTCGCAGCGCTGATCAGGGGTCGAGGCCGGCCGTCGGCACGACCGTCGCGGCCGACGCGCACGTGGGTGCCGGCGTCCACGGCCGAGACGCCGGAAGCGTCACCATCTCCCCCGTCGCCCAGGTCACCCTGGTCGCCCAGGTCACCCCGGTGGTCGTGCGCGAACGAACCCTCGACGACCGGGTGCGGGACGATGCGCTCAAGCACGTCATCGCGAATCTGGCACCGTTGCAGGTGCTGCTGCTCCCGCTGTCGCTGCTCGTCGTCGCCGTGATGCACGACGACGTGAGCGAGCAGCGCCTGAGCGTCTGGGTCGCCACGGCGATCACTGCCACCGTCGTCATCATCGTCACCTGCAACTGGGTGCGCTCGCACCCGATCGTCGATCGCACGACGCACGTCCTCGCGGCCATGGCCCTGACGTCGGTCGGTGCCGTGGCCGGTCTCAGCACCTGGGTGGCAGCCGAGAGCGCGCTCGACGTGGAGATGGTGTTCGCGCTGTTCCCCGCGGTCAGCCTCGCAGTGGGCACCATCGTCTGCGCCGGCCGACGCGACATGTTCCTCGCGTACGCCGTCCCGCTCACGGCCACGGCGTCGTTCGGATTGGTGAGCACGGGCGAGACCCGCATGCAAGCGCTCGCCGCGCTGTACGTCGGCTACGGACTCAGCCAGATCGCGCTGCACCACACGGTGTCGCGGTCGCTGCTCGCCTCGTTGCGTCTGCAGTTCACGAGCCAGGCCCTCGCCGTCCGCATGGCGAGCGACCAGCTCGCGCTCACCGACGCCTACGAACAGCTCAGCGAGACCAATGCCCGTCTGGCCCACCTCGCATCGCACGACCCGCTCACCGGGCTGCTCAACCGGCGCGGCACGCTGGAGTGCATCGACGAGCTGTTGTCGAGCGGCGACAGACCGGTGGCACTGCTGTTCTGCGACCTCGATCGGTTCAAGGCGGTGAACGACCTGATCGGCCACCGCGGCGGTGACGAGTTCATCAGCGTCCTGGCCGACCGCATCTCGCGAACGATCGAGACCGGCTGCGTCGCCGGCCGCATCGGCGGCGACGAGTTCGTGATCGTCCTCCCGGGTCACGACACCGCTCGCGCCGCAGCGGCCGCGAGCCGGCTCGTCGGCGTGCTTGCCCAACCCGTGCACGCCGAGGGTCGTGCGGTGCCGTCGTCGGTGAGCATCGGCGTCGCATCGGCGCCGTTCCACGGCGGCTCGACCAGCGACCTGCTGCGGAACGCGAACGCCGCGCTCTACCGGGCGAAGCACGCCGGCAGGAACCGGGTGGAGCTCTTCGACAGCGAGATGCACCAGGAGCTGCAGGCGATGCTCGAGAGCGAGCAGGCGCTGCGCCGGGCGATCGACAACGGCGAGATCATGCCGTTCTTCCAGCCCGAGATCGATGCGGCCACCGGTCGTGTGGTCGGCGCCGAGTTGTTGGCGCGTTGGCTGCGCCCCGACGGCACCGTGGCGACCGCCAACGAGTTCATCAACATCGCCCGCAAGGCCGGCCTGCTCGAACGGCTGACCGAACGAGTCCTCACCCAGGCCCGACCCGACATCCGCCGCCTCGCGTCGTTCGGGCTGCCCGACGGGTTCCGCTTCCGCGTGAACCTCGCGCCGTCGTCCACCGACCGTTCGTGGCGCAGCAACCCGCTCGACGAGTTGATCCGCGGCATCGATCCGTCGCTGATCACCGTCGACGTCCGTGAGTCGGCCGTGGTGGCCGACCTGCCGACCGCGGCCGCGACGTTGGCGGCGTTCCGGGCACGGGGCGGCCGGGTGTGCCTCGACGACTTCGCCCGCGGTGTGTCGTCGCTGAGCCTGCTGCGCAAACTGCCGATCGACGAGGTGCGGGTCGACCGCCATGCGATCGACACCATCGCGGCACACCCGCACGACCGGGCGATCGTGCGGTCGATCATCGCGGTCGTCCGCGAGATCGGTCTGTCCGTCACCGCAGAGGGTGTGGAGACCGGCGCTCAGGCCGATGCCCTCATCGCGCTGGGTTGCGTGCGCCAACAGGGTCACCTCTACGCCAAAGCGATGCCCGCCGAGCAATTCGAGGCGTTTCTGGTCGCCCGCCAGGCCGAGGGCTACGCAGCCGATCAGCAGCAGCAGTCCGATTGGACGCTCGACGGGCTCAGCTGAGCTGTTCCCTCGCGTGGGCGAGGTCGAAGTAGTCGCGCCACAGGGCGATCTTGCCGTCGCGCAGCACGAACAGCCCCGCGACCTTCACCTCGGCCCACTTGTGCGGGAAGTGGAAGCGGTCGGTGCGCTCGTTCATCACGACGTCGCCGGTGGCGGCCTCGTGGTGGATCACCCATTCGATCTCCGAGCAGCTCGCGACGAACGGGGCGAGCGACTCGCGCACGCCGTCGTGGCCGAACACCTTGCGCATCGGAACGTTGTCGTACTCGACGTCGTCGGTCATGTACGACAGTGCCGTCTCGACGTCGCGCTGTTCGAGCGCATGGATCATGGCGTTGACGATCTCGAGTGCGGTGCTGTCGGACGCGGTCATCGTGGCGTGGTCTCCCCCGGGCGAGCCGCTCCTGCGGCGCTCATGAACGGCAACGTAACCCGATGCCCGGTACCGTGCCGACCCGTGGACTCCTCGGCAGCAGCCATTGCCGTCACGAGCGCGGTCGCCGGTGTGGCGGCCGTCGCGAACTGGTGGTCGCGCGTCGACGACCGGCGCCGCGTCGAGCTGATCAGCAAGCCCCTCGCCACGATCGCGATCGGCGTGCTCGCCCTCCTGGTGGCCGACGACTCGGTGCCGACCGGCGCGCTCGTCGCCGCCGTGGCCGGGTTCGTGCTGTGCCTCGCCGGCGACGTGGCGCTCCTGCCGGTCGTCGACCGCTTCGTGGTGGGGCTCACGTCCTTCCTCGCCGGGCACCTCGCGTTCGTCGTGATGTTCGCGCTCCTCGGCCTCGATCGATGGTGGC
Organism: Ilumatobacteraceae bacterium; assembly: GCA_044370995.1. GTDB lineage: Bacteria > Actinomycetota > Acidimicrobiia > Acidimicrobiales > Ilumatobacteraceae > VFMC01. The sequence goes on from JBILUM010000012.1 coordinate 11,382, forward strand.
TCGGCTTCGTCGCGCTCGCAGGCGCAGGCGCGGTGGCGGCATTCGTCGGTCGGCCGATCCTCGCAGGGGCGAGGGCGAAGGACCCCGGCCTGCTGCGCCCCGTGCAGGCATATCTCACGATCATCTCGTCGATGGCGGTGGTCGGGTGGGCCACGGGCGTGCCCGCCGCGATCGTCGGGTCGGCGCTGTTCGTGCTGAGCGACTCGATCCTGGGGTGGCGTCAGTTCGTGGCCGAGCACCGATGGATGCCGGTGGCGATCATGGTCACCTACCACGGCGCGCTGCTGGGCCTGGCGCTCACCCTGGCTGGCTGAGGTGGGGGCTCGTCGGGTCGCTCCGACCCTGCTCGCGGCCGTGTCGCTGATGGGATCGCTCGCCGGATGCACGGACGATCGCACGGTGCGCGCCGGCGCTGCCGAGTCCGCTGACTCGACCGCCGCATCGGTGGCACCGTCGACGTCGGTGAACGCGCTGCCGGTGACGACGAATCCACCCGCGCCCGTGCCCACGAGTTCGACCGTCGCACCGACCACGTCGACCGTTACACCGACCACGTCGACCACCCCCTCGACGGCCCCGCCTGCCACCACCGAGGCGTCCGCTCCACCGCTGCTGCCGGCCTCGTACCCCAACCTGGCGACCGCGGTGTTCGGCCTGGCGCTCGACAACGTCGCCGTGTCGATCAGCGTGCACCGCGACGGAGTGGCGCCGTGGGGCATGGCGGCTGGCCGGCGCGCCGACGGCCAGGACGCCACCACCGACAGCCCGTTCGTGATCGCGAGCGTGAGCAAGCTGGTGACCGCGCTCTCGATCGCCCGCCTCGTCGCGCAGGGCGCGCTCACCACCGACACCGCTGTGCCGTGGGCGTCGCTCGGGCTGCGGACCGATCCGCTGTGGGCCGATGTCACCGTGCGCGAGTTGCTCGATCACACCAGCGGCATGCCGATCAACCGCAAGAGCTGGCTCGACGACCCCGGCCCCTGCGCGATCCCGCTGCAGGAGGCGGTGGTCGCGTCACCCACGATCGCCCGCACCACGTGGCAGTACTCCAACGGCAACTACTGCGCCCTCGGGATGCTCGTCGAGTCGCTCACCGGCCGCACACTCGACGAGGCGGCGTACGACCTCGTGTTCACGCCGGCGGGTGTCACCGGTCCGTACCTGTCCACCGACGGCATGCGCAGCGACAGCGTGCCCTCGCCGCGCGGTGTCGACCGGCTCGCTCGACTCGGTGGGGCGGGCGCCTGGCTCGCGTCCACCGACGACCTCGTCGCGATGCTCGATTCCGTGACGGAGGCCGATCTCGAGGTGCTGCGCTGGCCGGGCATCATCGTCGACCAGTACGGCTGGGGACACACCGGCACGCTCGACGGCGCGAAGGCGTGCGCCTGGGTGCTCGAGGACGGGCGCACCACGGTGGCGGCGGTGGTCTCCGGCCCGAGGCCGGCCACCGGCGGCAAGGTGTGCGACGCCGTGCTCCCGGCGCTCGCGCTCGACCTCGGCATCTGGGCCGGCGACCCCCTCCGCAACCCGATCTGACACCGATCGGACCACCGATCGGACCATCGATCTGACACCGATCGGACATGAGCGATGAGAGATGAGCGCCCGAGAGGCACTCATCTCTCATCGATCGGTCAGCTGCGGACGAGGCGACCGGGGCGTGCACCGGTGTCGGCGTCGTGGCGGCGGGTGACCACACCGTTCACCATCGTCGCCAGGTAGCCCTGCACCGGCTGGATCAGCCGGGTGCCGCCCGCGGGCAGGTCGTGGAACGCCTTCGGCGGAGCCACGGTGAGCCGCTCGTGGTCGATCACGTTGATGTCGGCGCGCAGGCCAGGGGCGAGCGTGCCGCGATCGGAGAACCCGTAGAGCGCGGCGTTGCGCGACGTCTGCTTCGCGACGACGAACTCGAGCGGGATCTGCTCGCCACGACGCCGGTCGCGGGTCCAGTACGTGAGCTGGGTGCTCGGCATCGACGCGTCGCAGATGAGCGTCACGTGCGCGCCGGCATCGCTGAGGCCGGTGACCGTGGCGGGATGGGTGAGCATCTCGCGCACCACCTCCTGGGCCTGGTGGACGTCGAGGCCACCCATGAGCGAGCCCATCACGCGGCCGTCCTGCTCGAGCAGGAAGTCGTACATCACGCTGAGGATGTCGTCGCCGGTGGCCGCGGCGCGGGCGCCGAGACACTCCGACATCTGCGGCTCGTAGTCGACCGGGTCGGCGAGCGGGTAGATGACCGGCGCCGCCCGCTGGAACAGGCCGTACACGTTGGCCATCGAGCCGGGCTCGTCGACGCGCTGATCGGGCTCGGCGAGGATGGCCGCCTTCACCTCGGGCTTCGCCATCTCGCGCACCCGCTCGGCGAGCGGCAGCGACGCGAGACGCATGTACGTGGGTCGGCGCTGGAAGGCGTGGTAGCCCGACAGGCCGGTGACCAGACCGATCGGCCGCGACGACACCTGCGGGAACAGCTGTGCGCCGGCCGCGTTCATCACCAGCGTCTCGGCGAGGATCTCGCGGAACATG
>JBILUM010000637.1:0-4113 GCA_044370995.1 Ilumatobacteraceae bacterium
GTCGTCGTTCGTCGTGCAGCCCGTGGTGGACACCACCGCAGCCGGCGACACCTTCCACGGCGCCCTGGCCGTGGCCCTGGGTGAAGGGGCCGCCGACGAGGAGGCGCTTCGATTCGCGGCCGCGGCGGCGGCCCTGAAGTGCCTGCAGCCTGGGGGAGTGGCGGGTGCGCCCCGCCGGCCCGATGTCGATCGCTTACTGAATTCAGCGCACCGCTCCTGATGCGGCGGCTTACTGGGTTCCCTGAGGAGATGTCGACTCAGGGTGGGTCTCGATACCGCACCAGCGTCCTGCCGACGCGAGCTATAGACTTGGTTCCCTGGCGTGCCGATCAAGCCGCGCGCCTGAACGCTCTCCCACCAAAGGAGTCCTGACCATGGCACTGGATATCGACCGCCGGCTGACGTTGGCTCTTCTTGCGGGTGTATCGCTGGCCTGCGCTCTGCCTGCGCAGGCCCAGCCCGCGTACCCCGACAAACCCATCCGTTTTGTCGTTCCGTACCCGCCCGGCGGAGGAACTGACGTCATCGCCCGCATCGTGCAGGAGCGCTTCCAGGCGGTCCTGGGCCAGCCCATCGTCATCGAGAACAAGGGCGGTGCGGGTGGCTCGGTGGGCACCGAGGTGGTGGCCAAGTCGGCGCCGGACGGCTACACGGTGCTCTTCACGCTGAGCTCGCACACCATCAACCCGGCCATCTATCCGAAACTGGGTTTCGACACTGTCAAGGACTTCGAGCCCGTGGGCACGGTGGCCTCGCTACCGCAGATCCTCGTGGCCAACCCCAAGGTGGCAGCGAGTAACCTGGCCGAGCTGACGGCGCTGGCCAGGTCCAAGCAGGGTGAGTTGTCCTATGCGTCCGTCGGCAACGGCTCGCCCGGGCATCTGGCGGGCGAGATGTTCAAGCTGCGCGCTGGCGTGCAGATGACCCACATCCCCTACCGTGGCGGCGGGCCTGCGGTGACCGACGTGATGGGCGGGCAGGTGCCGCTGCTGTGGGTGTCCATCCCCGCGGCCGCGCAGTTCGTCAAGACAGGCAAGCTCAAGGCCCTGGCCGTGTCCACGCTCAAGCGCACGCCAGCCTTCCCTGAGGTACCCACGGTGCATGAGTCCGGCCATCCGGAGTTTGAGGTGGACTCCTGGTACGCCATGTTCGTGCCCGCGAAGACGCCGCGCCCGGTGATCGAACGTCTGAACAAGGCGCTGAACACCGTGCTGGCCGAGCCCGCCATTCGCGAGAAGTTGCTCGCGCAAGGCGCAGATGCCGTGGGCGGCACGCCTGAAGCCCTGGGCAAGGTGGTGGCCGCCGAACTGCCCAAATGGGCCAAGCTGGCCAAGGATGCGAGTATCAAGGCGGATTGAAGGCGGCGACGATGAGCATGCACATGATGGCGGGCCTGGCAGGCCTGGACGCGGCTGAGGGCCAGGTGGCCGCGCTGGTGGCCCGCGCCCGCGCGGCGCAGCGCGTGGCCGAACACTACGACCAGGTGCGGGTGGACGAGCTCGTGGCCGCGGCCGGCTGGGCCATCATGGAGCCTGGCCGCAACCGCGAGTTGGCCGAACTGGCGGTGCTGGACAGCGGCATCGGCAACGTCGAGGACAAGGTCCGCAAGAACCACCGCAAGACGCTGGGCCTGCTGCGCGACCTGCAGGGCGCGAAGTCGGTGGGCGTGATCGCCGAAGACGCCACCAAGGGCCTGGTGGAGATCGCCCGCCCGGTAGGCGTGGTGTGCGCGGTGACGCCCTCCACCAACCCGGCGGCCACGCCGGCCAACAAGATCATCAATGCGCTCAAGGGCCGCAACGCCGTCATCGTGGCGCCGTCGCCCAAGGGCTGGTCCACGGGGGAGCGCTTGCTGCAGTTCGTGCACGCCGAGTTCGACCGCATCGGCGCCCCGCGCGACCTGGTGCAGATGCTGCCTCAGCCGGTGGACAAGGCCTCCACGCTGGCGCTGATGCGCCAGTGCGATCTGGTGGTGGCCACGGGATCGCAAGCCAACGTGCGCGCGGCCTATGCCAGCGGCACGCCAGCCTTCGGCGTGGGGGCGGGCAACGTGGCGGGCATCGTGGATGAGACGGCGAACCTGGCGCTCGTGGCCGATCGGGTGCGTCGCTCCAAGACCTTTGACAACGCCACAAGCTGCTCGTCCGAGAACAGCCTGGTGCTGCTGGACAGCGTGTACGGCGCGGGCGTGCAGGCGCTGCAAGAGCAGGGTGCCGTGATGCTGGATGTCGAACAGAAAGCCCGGCTGCAGGCCCTGATGTGGCCTGACGGCAAGCTCTCGTCCGCCGCCACGGGTCAGAGCGCTACCGTTGTGGCGCAGCGCGCTGGGCTGCGCGAAGTGGCCGCCCTGCAGCCGTCCATGCTGCTGGTGGAGGAGAGCGGATTCGGCCCCGAGCACCCGTTCTCCGGCGAGAAGCTCGCCCCCGTGCTCACGCTCTATCGTGCGCGCGACTTCGAGCACGCCATGGCCATCGTGGAGCAGGTCTACGCCTGGCAGGGCGCCGGGCACTCGGTGGGCCTGCACAGCATGCGCGAGGACCGTGCGCTGCAGTTGGGGCTGCGCTTGCCGGTCTCCCGCGTCATCGTCAATCAGGCCCACTGCATCGCCACCGGCGGAAGTTTCGACAACGGCCTGCCGTTCTCCTTGTCCATGGGCTGCGGCACCTGGGGCCGCAACAACTTCTCGGACAACATGAACTACCGCCACTACCTCAACATCACCCGCATCTCGCGGCCCATTGCGGAGCGGGTGCCCAACGAAGAAGAGATCTTCGGGGCGTACTTCGGGAAGTTCGGGCGTGGGTGAGGGCGGCGCGGACACTGTTCGGGCCCTCATCGACCAGGCCGCCTCGCGCTGGCCGCAGGCGGTGTATGCCTGCGACGTGGAAGGCCGGCAACGCATCACCTTCGCCGAGCTGCGCGCACAGTGCAGCGCGGTGGCGGGCCTGCTGCGCGCAGCGGGCGCCGTGCCTGGCGATACGGTGTCCCTGGTCATGCCCAACGGCCTGCAGACGCTGCGCCTGCTGCTGGGCGCCCTGCACGGCGGCTGGTGCGTCAACCCGGTGAACCTGCTGTCGCAGCCTGACCAGCTGCGCTACGTGCTGGACCACTCGGACTGCCGCGTCGTCTTCGCCAGCCCCGAATGGGCCGAGCGGGTGCAGGCCGTGCTGGAGGGGCTGGGCCGGCCGGTGACCCTCATCGTGGCGGCGCCAGAGGCTTCAGGCCTGCCGGCAGCCCCTGTTCAAGCCGGTGCCGGCGTGCATGCAGTGAGCGTCGCCGGTGCCCTCGCCGAAGTTGAGCCCGCCGCCTCCCAACTCGGCCTGCTCATGTACACCTCCGGTACCACGGGCGTCCCCAAGGGCGTGATGCTGACGCAAGCCAACCTCGCCGCCAATGCGCGCGCCATCAGCGCCGAGCACGCACTGGTTCCGGGCGACCGGGTGCTGGCGGTGCTGCCGCTGTACCACATCAATGCGTTTGCCGTGACCATGCTCGCGCCCCTGGCGCATGGTGGCGCCCTGGTGATGCCGCCCAAGTTCTCCGCCGGCGCGTTCTGGGGCCAGGCCACGTCCAGCGGCTGCACCTGGATCAACGTGGTCCCCACGATGATCAGCTACCTGCTGGAAGGCGAGGCACCACCGCGCGAGTGCACGCGCGCCATCCGCTTCTGTCGCTCGGCCTCCTCAGCCCTGCCGCCCGAGCACCTCAAGGCCTTCGAAGAGCGCTTCGGCATCGGCGTCATCGAGACCATGGGCCTGACCGAGACCGTGGCGCCCTCGTTCTCCAACCCGCTGGAACCGTCGCAGCGCAAGATCGGTTCCGTGGGCCGTGCTTCAGGGGGCGATGCGCGCGTGGTGGATGCCGCCCTGCAGCCGGTGCCTGACGGCACTACGGGCGAGATCGTCATCCGTGGCCCGCACGTCATGCGCGGTTACTACAAGAACGACAAGGCCACCGCCGAAGCCTTCACGCCCGACGGCTGGCTGCGCACCGGCGACCTGGGCCACCGCGACACCGACGGCTTCTTCTTCGTCACCGGCCGCATCAAGGAACTCATCATCAAGGGCGGCGAGAACATCGCCCCGCGCGAGATCGACGAGGCCCTGCTGCAGC
>JBILUM010000333.1:0-4112 GCA_044370995.1 Ilumatobacteraceae bacterium
ACCGGTGTCGACACCGGCGGCCGCACGAACGGCACGCTGTACGGCGCCGGGAGTTTCGCCTCGCCGATCCGTCTCGACGTCGACGACTGCCCCGACGCCCACCGCTGCAACGGCAATGCCAATGCAGCACCGGTGAACACGCCCGCCCGCAGCACGTCACGCCGACTCAGCAACACGGGCCGCCCGCCCCTGTGCGCCATGATTTCCCCTTAGGTTTCGACCTTTTCCCACCATCTCCGATCGTCAAGGCCTTGTCAAGCCGGACGCGGGAATCAGTGCGATGCGTGCGTCACACGGCACCCAGCGTCGTCGCATGCAGCGGGGCGAGTCCCCGCCACCGGCGAACGGCACTGGGTGCTCGGCTGACCCTCGACCCCGACGCGGGCGTCCCGATGCGCGACCATGTGGGCAGGGTCGCGGGTCGCGCCCGGCGCGACCGCCTCGTCCGCAGCGAGCTGAGGCGGAGACCGACCTGGAGCAGAGGGAGACGAGATGTCCGACGGAGTGAAGACACCGGTGCTGGTGATCCGTGGCGGCACGGTCGTGGACGGCACCGGCGCGCCCGGGTACCGCGCCGACGTGGCCGTGTCCGGAGGACGCATCGTCGCGATCGGCCACGACCTCGCCGGTGACACCGAACTCGACGCCACCGGCTGCGTCGTCAGCCCCGGCTTCATCGACATCCACACGCACTACGACGCCCAGGTGTTCTGGGATCCGGCGCTCACGCCGTCGTGCTACCACGGGGTCACCACCGTCGTCGCCGGCAACTGCGGGTTCTCGATCGCGCCCACGCGGCCCGGTGATCGCGAACTGATCGCACACACCCTCGAGAAGGTCGAGGACATGGACCCGGCGTCGTTGAACGCCGGCATCCCGTGGGAGTTCGAGTCGTTCCCCGAGTACCTGGGCACGATCGAACGCCACGGCAGCGTCCTCAACTACGCGGCCTACATCGGCCACACCCCGCTGCGCATCTACGTGATGGGCGACGAGGCCTCCGGCCGCACGGCCACCCGCGACGAGATCGATCGCATGGCGGCGCTCGTCACCGAGGCCATGGAGGCCGGCGCGGCCGGCTTCGCCACCAGCTTCGCCGTCACCCACCTCGGCGCCGACGGGCAGCCGATCCCGAGCCGGTGGGCCGACCGAGCCGAGATCGAAGGGCTGTGCCGTGCGGTCGCCGACACCGGCCGCGGTGTCGTCGGCATCAACGGCACCAGCGACGGCATGCGCTTCGAGCAGCTCTACGACATGCAGTTGGAGATGGGCATCCCGTTCACGTACACCGCGCTACTCACGACCAACACCGGCGCCCATCTGAAGGCGCTCGAGATCCACGAGCGCGGCATGGCCCGCGGCGCGCAGGTGTTCCCGCAGGTGAGCTGCCGCCCGCTGTCGTTCTCGATGACGATGGTCGAGCCGTTCACGCTCAACACCTCGCCGATCTTCGCCGAGCTGATGCCCGTGTCGCTCGACGACCGTCGTGCCGCCTACGCCGATCACGCCTGGCGCGAGCGGGTTCGCGAGGGCTGGGCCGCCGGCAAGGGGCTGCCGCCGCGCTGGGACACCTACGAGATCATGGAGTCGACCGCGAACCCCGACCTGGTCGGCCGCCGGCTCCTCGCCCTCGCCGACGAACGCGGCGTCGAACCGTTGGACCTTCTGCTCGACCTCACGATCGCAGAGACCGATCTGCGTCAGATCCGCGTGAAGGCCGTGCTCGCCAACGACGACCAGGACGGCATCGCCGTGCTGCTGCAGGCCGACGGCTGCACCCTCGGCCTCTCCGACGCCGGCGCCCACGTGGGCCAGCTGTGCGACGCGCCGCTCGCGACCGACCTGCTCGGCAACTGGGTTCGCGAGAAGGGCGTGCTCACGCTCGAGCACGCGGTCCACAAGCTCACCCAACAGCAGGCGGACATCTTCGGGTTCACCGACCGTGGCGTCGTTCGCGACGGAGCGATCGCCGACCTCGTCGTCTTCGACCCGGCCACCGTCGCACCCGGCCCGTTGCGCCGCGTGCGCGACTTCCCGGCCGACGCCGAACGCCTCACCGCCGATCAGCCCACGGGCATGCGCCACCTGCTGGTGAACGGCATGCCCGTGGTCGTCGACGGCGTGCTCGACCCGGCCGCGGTCGACGCCCGCCCCGGCGAACTCGTCCGCCCCGGCACCCGCTGACCGCCCCACCAACACAGCGCGATGAGAGATGAGCGCCGCTGGCGCGCCAATCTCTCATCGCGATCGATCCCCACCGTGCTCGATGAGAGATGAGCGCGCGTGGGCCACTCATCTCTCATCGCGAAATGGAGACATCAATGGAACGCGAAGCCTGGATCATCGATGCGGTGCGCTCGCCCCGCGGCAAGGGCAAGGACACTGGAGCGCTGCACGACGTCCACCCGCAGCGCATCCTCGCCCAGGTGCTCAATGCCCTGCAGGCACGCAACGGCTTCGACACCGCCGACGTCGACGACGTCGTGATGGGCTGCGGCGCCGGCAGCGGCGACCACTCGATGGACATCGCCCGCATGGCCGCGCTCGACGCCGGCTGGTCGATCGAAGCGCCCGGCGTCACGCTCAACCGCTTCTGTGGTTCCGGCCAGCAGGCCGTGAACTTCGCCGCGATGGGCGTGCTCTCGGGCTTCCAGGACATCGTCGTGGCCGGCGGTGTCGAGTCGATGTCGCGGCCGTCGCCGATGCACGTCGACGGGTTCACCGCCAACAACAAGCACCTGCGCGACCAGTACGACATGGTGCCCCAGGGCATCTCGGCCGACCTCATCGCCACCACCGAGGGCTTCACCCGCGAGCAGTGCGACCAGCTCGGCGTCGACAGCCAGATCCGTGCCGCCGCCGCGATCGCCGAGGGCCGCTTCGACCGGTCGCTCGTGCCGATCTTCCACGACGACGGCCGGCTCGCGCTCGACCACGAGGAGTTCCCCCGCCCGGGCACCACGGTCGAGGACCTCGGCAAGCTCACCCCCAGCTTCCAGGGCATGGGCGCGCACGTGCTCGCCGACCGGGGCAAGAGCATCGATGAGATCGCCCGCATCGCCTACCCGCACATCGACGCGATCAACCATGTGCACCATGCCGGCAACTCCTCCGGTGTCGTCGACGGCGCCGGTGCCGTGCTCGTCACCTCGCCCGACTACGCGAAGGCCCACGGGCTGAAGCCGCGGGCGAGGATCATCATGACCGCGGTCGCCGGCACCGAACCGGTGATCATGCTCACTGCCCCCGGACCGGCCACCCACCTCGTGCTGAAGAAGGCCGGCATGACCATCGACGACATCGACCTGTTCGAGGTGAACGAGGCCTTCGCCGCCGTGGTGCTGAAGTGGCTGAAGGACACCGGCGCCAGCTGGGACAAGACGAACGTCAACGGCGGGGCGATGGCGCTCGGCCACCCGATCGGCGCCACCGGCTCGATGCTGATCGGCACCCTCGTCGACGAGCTCGAGCGTCGCGACCTGCAGACCGGCCTGGTCACGATGTGCACCGGCGGCGGCATGGGCACCGCCACCATCATCGAGCGCATCTGACGCCATCGACTCTCCTTCGTGAGCGAGATGCGCTCTCCTGGCGCATTCCGCTCACGAAGGAAGAATCGGGCCGTCCGGTGGCATGAAATCGGGCGGGCCGGGGTTGGATGGAGCCGTGGAACCGACCTCGACCGCCGATCCCAGCACGCAGACCTTCCTCGAGCATCCCTTCCCCGTCACCGGGGAGCATCCCGACGCTGCGGCACGGGTGCGCGATCTCGCCGACGTGATCGAGGTGATCCAACCGGTGATCGCGGCCGACGGTGGCTCGCTCGACGTGCTCGCCCTCGACGTCGAGACCGGCGTCGTCCGCCTCCAACTGTCGGGCGCCTGCGGCTCGTGCGCCGTCTCGGCCGCCACCCTCAACGGTGGCGTCAACCGGATCCTGCGCGACCGCCTCTCGTGGATCACCGACGTGATCGGCGACGTCCAGGAGAGCGACATCGACGGCTACGGCGGCTGGACCCCCAAACACTCCTGACAGAAGCACTCCTGACAGAAGCACTCCTGACGGCCGGCCTGGCCAGTTGGCCGGGCGGAGCGCTCAGCGGCTCGATCTGA
>JBILUM010000335.1:0-4102 GCA_044370995.1 Ilumatobacteraceae bacterium
GTCGCCGGGGGCCTTGCCCAGATAACCGAGGATGTCGCTCGGCGCGGTGAGCACGAACGGGCGCACGTCGCGCAGCTGCACGAACGCCTCCCACACGGCGAGGAACACGACGATGCCGACGATCGGCGCGACCACGCGCAGGCGTCGCGAGGTCGAACCCGTTCGGTCGGTCACGACGTCGCCCCGTACATCGCCCCGTGCAACCGGTGGCGCAGCTCGGCGCACACCTCGACGAACGCAACCGTGTCCTCGAGCTCCGGCGGACGCGGGCGGGGGAGTGCGACCGCCACGTCGGCGGCCACACCGGCGGGCCGCGGGGAGAACACGAGGACGCGATCGCTGAGGAACGCCGCCTCGCTGATCGAGTGGGTGACGAACACGACGGTCGCCGGATGGCGCTCGAGCAGTCGGGCCAGCAGGTCGCGCATCTCCGAGCGGGTGATCTCGTCGAGCGCGGCGAACGGCTCGTCCATCAGCACCAGCGGCGCGCCGAGCGCGAACCCGCGCACGAGGGCCACTCGCTGGCGCATGCCGCCCGACAGCTCGTGCGGGTAGGCGCCGAGGAAGTCGGTGAGCCCCACCTCGTCGAGCAGTTCGAGGGTGTCGGGGTGATCGGCGGGTTGGTGTCGACGGTTGACCTCGAGCAGCAGCCGTGCGTTCTCGGCGACGGTGCGCCACGGGAGCAGACCCGGCTGCTGGGGGACGACGGCCAGCCGCTTCGTGCGGCGCAGCTCGGCGGGGGAGGCGCCGCCGATGGTGACCGTGCCGGCGGTCGGGTCCTCGAGCCCGGCGATCATGCGCAGCAGCGTGCTCTTGCCGCAACCCGACGGGCCGACGAGCGAGACGAACGCACCCGCCTCGATGTCGAGGTCGAGTCGCTGCACGACCGGCAGGTCGCCGAACGACTTCGACACGCCGCGGAGCTCGACGGCGACGCTCATGCCGGCACCACCCGTGGTTCAGGCCGTGTACGGGGCGACGAGTCGCTCGATGTGCTTGGCGAGCACGTCGAGTTCGATGTTCACGACGGCGCCGGGACCCTTGACGCCGAGCGTGGTGACGTCGGCCGTGTGCGGGATGACGGCCACGCGGAACGTGTCGTCGGTGAGGTCGAACGCCGTGAGGCTGATGCCGTCGACGGTGACCGAGCCCTTCTCGACGAGGTAGCGCATGCGGTCGGCGGGGATGCGCACGACGAGGTCGGGCGCTGCCTGCACGACGGTGCCGGTGCAGTCGACGTGGCCGAGCACGATGTGGCCGCCCAACCGGTCGCCGAGCGCCATCGGTCGTTCGAGGTTGACCCGATCGCCGGCCTGGAGCGCGGCGACGTTGGTGCGGCCGAGCGTCTCGGTGCTGACGTCGGTGCTCCACCAGCCGCTGCCGTCGTCGGTCACGCCCTGATCGACGAGCGTGAGGCAGCAGCCGTTGACCGCGATCGATGCGCCGAGCCCGGAGCCCTCGAGCACGACCGACGCGGCGATCGTGAGCCGCACGCCCTCGCCCCACTCGCTGGTGTGAGGGCGGCTGTCGATGACGGTGCCCAGCTCTTCCACGATTCCGGTGAACATCGGCCCGAGTGTAGGGACGCACGGGCGCCGATGCCGTTGGGATGCCGTTGGGATGCCGTTGGGATGCCGTTGGGATGCCGTTGGGAAGGACTCGGTCGTGCCGATAGCATCCGTGCGTCCGTCAGGGACCCCGCCATCTCGTCCGTCCGGTTCCGCCGGCGCCGAACCGGCGATCCGGGCCTCTCACGTGATGCCGAGCGCCGACCGGTGCCGGCGACCTCCTCACGGAAGGCATTGATCATGGTCGACAAGAACGCAACCATCGGCGCGCACAAGCTGCACGAGAGCGACACCGGCTCCCCCGAGGTGCAGATCGCACTGCTCACCGCTCGCATCAACGAGCTCACCGAGCACCTCAAGAAGCACAAGAAGGACCACCACAGCCGTCGTGGCCTGCTCATGATGGTCGGCCGTCGTCGCCGCATGCTCGACTACGTGAAGAACATCGACATCGAGCGCTACCGCGCGATCGTCGCCGCCAACGGTCTCCGTCGCTGAGTCGCCGCTGAGTCGCCGCTGAGCTTCGGCTCTCTTCGGACGGTCCCGCCGTCCACCTGATCTCTGGAACACGGGCCTCCGCGGAGGCCCGTGTTCGCGTCCCGGGCCCGTGCCGCGACGGTGCTGTCACCGCCGAGCGACGGTTCCGCCCCAGCTCAGCGATAGTGCGAACGGGTACGCGTGCCCGGGGATCCGCCCGTTTCGGCGCGCCCGCTGGTAGGGTCGGCTCGATACATCAACCGAGCGGATCACTGGATCGGTTGTCAGTCGCCTCAGCCGAGGCTCCCGTGGGGGGATCGTCCGACCGGACGTCTCGCCGGTAGCAGCCTCGACCGTGCCGACTGGGAACCGGCCTCCGCTCCAACCGTCGAGGCGAGGGACACAACTCGCCCGACCGAAAGGAGCTCGACATGGCAGATGCCATTCGAGTGTCGGGTCCCGTTGCGGGCACCGACAAGACCCTGTCGTTCGAGACCGGCAAGCTCGCGCTGCAGAGCCAGGGTGCCGTCGTGGCGACCCTGGGCCGCACCACCGTGCTCGCCACCGCGAACGCCGCCAAGGACGTCCGTCCGGGCACCGACTTCTTCCCGCTCACCATCGACGTCGAAGAGCGTTCGTATGCAGCCGGCAAGATCCCGGGCTCGTTCTTCCGTCGTGAGGGCCGTCCCACCGAGGACGCCATCCTCACCTGTCGCCTCACCGACCGCCCGCTGCGTCCGGCCTTCCCCGAGGGCTTCCGCAACGAGACCCAGGTCGTGCTCACGATCCTCGGCGCCGACATGGCCAACCCGCACGACGTGCTCAGCATCAACGCCGCCTCGGCCGCGCTGATGATCTCGGGCATCCCGTTCGACGGCCCGATCGGTGCGGTGCGCATCGCCCACAGCCAGACCGGCGAGTGGATCCCGCATCCCACCTACGAAGAGGGTGACGCCAGCACGTTCGAGCTCGTCGTCGCCGGTCGCCAACTCGACAACGGTGACGTCGCGATCATGATGGTCGAGGCCGGCGGCACCGCCAAGAGCTTCGACTACTACGCCAACGGCGCCCCGAAGGTCGACGAGAAGGCCCTCGCGGGCGGCCTCGAGGCCTGCAAGCAGTACATCAAGGAGTCGATCGCCCTCCAGCGTCAGCTCGTCGCTTCGGTCATCGCGACCAAGGGCCCGATCACCCCGATGACCTACACGCCGCAGCTCGACTACGGCCAGGACGTCATGGACGCCGTGGCGCCCGACGCCACCGCCCCGCTCGCCATCGCAGCTGCGATCGCCGGCAAGGCCGAGCGCAACGCCGCCACCGACGCCGTCGCCGCCGACGCCATCGCCAAGCTCGCAGGAGAGGGCGGCGCGTTCGCCGGCCGCGAGCGCGAGATCAAAGAAGCCGTGCGCAGCCTCACCAAGAAGGCCGTGCGCAAGCGCATCGTCGACGAGGGCGCCCGCATCGACGGCCGTGGTCCTCGCGACCTTCGCCCGCTGAGCAGCGAGGTCACCGTGCTCCCGACGGCGCACGGCACCGGCCTGTTCCAGCGTGGCGAGACCCAGGTGATGAACGTCGTCACCATGGCCATGCCGCGCATGAACCAGCTGATGGACACCCTCAGCCCGGAGACCCACAAGTACTTCCTGTTCCACTACAACATGGCCCCGTGGGCCAATGGTGAGACGGGCCGCGTCGGTTCGCCGAAGCGTCGTGAGATCGGCCACGGTGCGCTCGCCGCCCGTGCGCTCCTCCCGGTGCTGCCGAGCCAGGAGGACTTCAGCTACACGCTGCGCCTCGTGGCCGAGGTGCTCGCCTCCAACGGCTCGACCTCGATGGCGTCGGTCTGCTCGGGTTCGCTCGCGCTGATGGACGCCGGTGTGCCGATCCGTGCGGCCGTCGCCGGCATCGCCATGGGTCTCGTGTACGCCGAGGGCAAGTACACCACCCTCACCGACATCCTCGGCGCCGAGGATGCCTTCGGTGACATGGACTTCAAGGTGGCCGGCACCGCCGACGCGATCACGGCCCTGCAGCTCGACACCAAGATCGACGGCATC
>JBILUM010000337.1:0-4096 GCA_044370995.1 Ilumatobacteraceae bacterium
GATCACGCCGACCACCGCCCCGCCCGAGCCCGGCGTGGTGGCCGGCAGCCCGGCCGCCCGGGCGAGCTCGACGAGTGCGGCATGGTCGGGCCGCAACGGGGCACACGACTGGCGGATCGTCCACGTCGCGTCGACGGCGTCGGCCAGCGCTTCGAGGTCGCCGTCGACCAGCGCGGCCGACGCCCGCCGGGCCGCCGTGGCGAGCGCCGCCATCGGTGCCGCGAGCTCATCGGCACGGCGCCGAAGGGGCGCGTGGTAGTCGTCGGACGACGTGGCCGACCCGTCGGACCACGCGACCAGCAGATCGAGCGTCGCGCCGGCCGGCAGCATCGGCTGCGTCACCGCCGGCACCTCGAGGCCGTCGACCGTCTCCATCACCGCTGCGTCGACCAGCACCGTCGTGCCGTGCGCCTGGACGATGCGGTCCTGCCACCCGGCAGCGATGCCGAGCACGTCGCGCTCGGCACGCAGCGCGAGCGCCGCGACCACGCGGCGGTCGAGTTCGACGCCCCACACGCCGGCCACCGCGTCGATGACGGCCACGGCCAGGGCGCTCGAACCGGCGAGGCCCACCGACCGCGGCACGTCCGTCCGCCAGTCGATCGTCACCCCCGACCGGGGATGGCCGTCGTCCCGGCCGAGGTGGTCGACGAGGGTCCACAGCGACGCGCCGACGATGCGCTGCGCCTCGCCGTGGCCGGCGGCGGCGACGTGCTCGGTCCAGTGCCCGATCGACGACCAGTGCTCGACGGCGTCGCCGCCGCGGAACGTCACCTCGTCGGAGGTCGTCGCCGTCACCGTGGCCGCGAGTCGGGGCACCACCGTCGCGAGCACGGCGCCGCCGTAGCCGTCGGACGGGTTCCCCACCAGACCCACGCGCGCGGGCACCGTCCGCGTCACCGCGTGATCGACGTCGGCATCCCGGTCCATGGCCCGAGCGTAGGGACGATCTCACACCAACGCCCGTCCCTTCGTGAGCGATCCGCGCTCCAGGAGCGCATCCGGCTCACGAAGGACGGTCGCGCATCGGGCCGGTGCGGATCGGGTTCGTGCGGTCGGGACATACTGGGGCGTGCGCATCGGAGCAGCGAACGGCCTGGCAGCGACCATCGACGCGGACGGCGTCCGGATCGAATGGGGCGACACCGACTGGTTCGGCCCCGGCCGGCTGACCGACGGCGCCACCACCCCCACGATCGACCCCCACGGGTCCGCGGCGCACGCCGACGACCTCGGCACGGCAACGGTGGTCGAGGTCACCGAGTCGTCAGCCGGGGCGGGAGGCCGGGTGACGGCGACCGTGCGCGCCTACCACGACGTGCCGATGCTCGTGTTCCGGCTGGAGGCCCTCGCCGACCTCGACGGGCTCGCGACCGGCGCATACGACCGGCCGTCGGTCGGATGGCCGGTCTTCACCCCCGCGGATCGTCGCGCCGACGGCATCGACCCGGCTGCCCGGGCCGTCGCGTTCCAGTGCTGCGAGTTCGCGTTCCCCACCGGGGCCGGCCCATCGCTCGACCGCTTCTTCGTCCTCCCCCACCGCCCACCCACCGGATGGCCGTTGGTGCTCTCCGCGCCCGACGGCGGCGCCGTGATGCTCGCCCCGCTCGACTCGTTCCACGACCAGACGATCGGGTTGAACGGGGGCACGGTGCGCTGCGGATGGCACGGCGACCTCGAATCGGTGCGGGCAGGGTTCGCGACCGAGCTCGCAGTGATCGCCGGCGACGACGTCCGCAGCTGCATCGACACCTGGGGCGCACTGCTGCGCCGCCGGGCCGGCACCGTGCGTCCCGGACGGTGGCCCGACGCGCTCGGCTCGAAGCCCTCGTACTGGACCGACAACGGCGCCGCCTACTGGTACCGCACCGAGCCCGGCCTCGACCCGGCGGGGTCGATCGTGGCCGCGGTCGACGACCTCGTTGCGAGCGGTGTGCCGATCGGGTCGGTGCAGCTCGACTCGTGGTGGTACCCGCACGCCGAACTGCGCCCGTTCGACACCGACGAGTGGATCGTGCCGCCGACTGCGATGGTCGCCTGGGAACCCCGGCCCGACGTGCTGCCCGACGGCATCGAGGCGCTGCGCGAACGGCTGCGACCGCTGCCGCTCGCCGCACACATCCGACACCTGTCGTCGACGGCGCCGATCGCGGCCGAGGTACCCGTGCACGTCGACGGCCCGTATGCGGTGCCCGCCACCTCGGAGGCATACGAGCGCTGGCTCGACCAGTGCGTCGCGTGGGGCATCGAGACCTTCGAGCACGACTGGCTGGTCGAGGTGTACTTCGGCGTGCGGCCGCTCCGCGCGATCCCCGGTCGCGCCCGCGCGTGGCAGGAGGGCATCGACCGGGCGGCACGCGAGCGCGGCATCACGCTGCAGTGGTGCATGGGCACGCCCGCGGACATGGCCCAGACCGTCACCCTCACCCAGGTGACGTCGGTGCGCACCAGCGGCGACCACGGCTACATCGCCACACCTGGCCAGCTGTGGGCGTGGTTCTGCACCACCAACGCCCTCGCCCGGGCGCTCGGGCTGATGCCGTTCAAGGACGTGTTCCGGGCCGATCCCGAGATCGTGGGCGACCACGGTGAGCCCGAGGCGCTGCTGTCCGCGCTGTCGACCGGGCCGGTCGGCCTCGGCGACCGCGTCGGGCGGTTCGATCCCACGTTGGCGATGCGCACGTGTCGGGCCGACGGCACGCTGATCAAGCCGCACGTGCCGATCGCGGCGACGAGCCGTTCGATGCTGGTGAGCGCCGGCAGCCGCCCGGTGCTGATGACGGCCGAGTCCCACAGCGACCACCCCGCCGGACGGTGGGCCTACGTGATGACGATGCGCTGCAGCCCGGGCGACGCTGCGGTGACGGATGAGGTGGCACTCGGCGATCTCGGCGAGAGTGCTCCGACAGGCGATGTCGTCGTGTGGGACTGGCGGGCGGGCACAGCTCGGCCGATGGGCCACGACGGACGCTGGACGGCGTCGCTGGCCCAGGAGGAATGGACGTTCCACGTCGTCGCGCCGGTGCTCGCCGGGGGCGTCGCCGTGATCGGGGACGTCTCGAAGTTCGTGACCGCCGGCGATGCCCGTATCGAGGTGACCGAACGTGCCGGACATGACGAACTCGCCGGACGTGCCGGCGGCATCACCGTGGTCGTCAAGGGCGCCGGCGAACGGGTGACGATCACGGGCTGGGCCGAGCACCCTCCGTCGCGGCCCGACGCACCGGTGGCACACGATCGGACGACGGGCATCTGGACCACCGTCGTCGACGTCCCCGCACGTGGGTGGACGTCGGTCGAACTGCGCCCCGGCTGACGGGTCGGGCTCCCTCGCCCGGCAACGGGTGTGATAGTCATGACCGTTCGTCGAGGTCACAGGGGTGTCGGTCAGGTGCGGATGTCGAGGTGAAGGATCCACGGCTGCTCCGGTTCGTGCTCGCGCACTTCCTGACCGTCATCGGCGAGTGGGCGGCCACCGTCGGCGTGCTCGTGTACGCGTACGACTGGGGCGGTTCGTCGGCCGTCGGTCTCGTGTCCCTCGCGGTGCTCGCTCCCCCGCTGTTCTGTGCGCCGATCGCGGCGAGCCTCACCGCCCGCCACCGTGCGCACCGGGTTCGCCTGGCCGGGTTCGCCGTCCAGACGGTCGCCTACGTCGGTGCGGCGATCGCCGCCTCCACGTCTGCGCCGGCACCGGTCGCCGCTGCCTTCGTCGTCGTCGGCCTCGGCGGCCTCAACACCCTGCGGCCGACCGGGGCGGTGCTGATGCCCGCCGTCGTCCGCACGACCAAGGAGCTCATCAGCGGCAACCTCTGGGTCGCGACGTGCGACAGCTCGAGCGCGCTGCTCGGCCCGCTCGCCGCAGCTGCGCTCGCAGGGCTCGCAGGCTCGTCGGCCGTGTTCGCCGGGTGTGCCGTCGGCGCCGCGATCGCCTTCGCGGCCACCGCCTACCGTCCGGCCCCGCTCGCGCTCTCGCGCAGCGCCGACGTCGACGGGCCCGCGCCCCGCCGGGTCATGCGTGTCGCCGCCGAGGAGCTCCGTCGCCGCCCGTGGAGCATCGGCGTGTTGGCGATTGCGTCGGCTCGGAACGTCGTGGTCG
>JBILUM010000336.1:0-4096 GCA_044370995.1 Ilumatobacteraceae bacterium
GCCGCACAATCGGCCGCACTGGGTGACGACTGACCGCTGACCGTGATGTCTTACGCGCGAGTTCGACGTGAGCGTTACGCACATCTGGTGGACAAAGCTGTGGATAAACCCTCGATGTCCCCTGATTCCCTCACGCTCAGGTGGAGCGTGTGCACAGGTTCATCCACTGGCGGACCGCCTCGACGACCCGGGTGCTCACCTCGGGGGCGGCATCGACCGCGGTGCGCACCGGTGCGAGCATCACCAGCACCGCAGGCATCCGGGTCTCACGCAACACGGTGAGCCGCATGCCGCAGGGGGCCGCCATCGGCAGCCCCGTCCGGCGGAGTTCGTCGGAGAGGCATCCGGCCAACCCTCGGCCGCCGATCGACTCGAACGTGGGCACCTTGTAGAAGTGCACGACGGTGTCGTCGGCCCGGCTCGCCTCGAACCCGAGGTAGAGGTGGGCGTTGAACTGGTTCGCGGTGCGGGCCTGGACCACGGCATCGGGCTCGTCGAGGGGGACCACGTGGGCGCCGGCGAAGCGGAGTTCGCGGCTCACCGCCCGGGTGATGCTGCTCAGCCCGCCGAACTGACCCACGACCACCCGCAGCGAACCGAGCGAGGTGGGTGCCTGGCGGAGGCGCTCGCGCTCGCGGACGGCGGAGATACCCGGACCCTGACCGGTCTGGCCGATCACCCGGCTGAGCGCCCGTACGGTCTCGGTGCCGCAGACACCGTCGTTCGGCAGCCCGCAGTTCGACTGGAAGTCGTCGAGCGCCTTCGCGGTCAGCGGGCCGAAGATGCCGTCGACGCGGCCGCAGTCGAAGCCCAGACGCGCCAATGACGCCTGGAGTTCGCCGACGTCGTCACCGCGCAGGTTGGGCGACGTGAGCAGCAGCAGACGGTCGCCCAACTTCCAGTTGGCCTCGACCAGTGCCTTCCAGCAGTCCTCGTCGCACACACCGGTGACCCGGAGGCCGCGCTGGTGCTGGAAGGCGCGCAGGGCCGCCTCGGTGGCCGCGCAGAACGTGCCCACCTGCGCGGATGCGCCGGCCGGGAAGCCTGCGGCCGCAAGCCGGCGCTGCAGATCGCGGACAGGTTCGCCGCGCTGGCCCGACGTCAGTGGGAAGGAGGCAGAAATTCCTGGAGCTCCTGCAGCAGGGCGCCCTTGCCCTTGGCCCCGACCAGGCGCTTCGCGACCTGGCCCTTGTCGAACACCAGGAGGGTCGGGATGCTCATCACGTTGAAGCGCATCGCCAGATCGGGGTTCTCGTCGACGTTGAGCTTGGCGATGGTGATCTTGCCGGCCTGCTCGGTGGCGATCTCGCCGAGGATCGGAGCGATCATCTTGCAGGGACCGCACCATTCGGCCCAGAAGTCGACGACGACGGCGGTGTCGCTGGCGCCGACGGTCTCGTCGAAGTTGGACGTGGTGAGGGTGACGATGCCATCGGCCATGGCGGATCCTTTCGAAGGTCCTGGATCCTGACGGGGTCCGGTGTGGACGGCCCGACGGGGACACGGAATTGTAACAAGTCACAACCGGCGAGCACCGTGCGGCATTCCGGGACTTCCGTCCCGATCCCGCAGGTTCCTGAGAACGGGGCCGCCGAGGGCGACCCGAGGTGACGTCAGCCGTGCTGGGCCTCGAGCCAGCGCTCCGCATCGATCGCGGCCATGCAGCCCGAGCCGGCCGCGGTGATCGCCTGCCGGTAGGTGTGGTCCTGCACGTCACCGCAGGCGAACACACCGTCGACGTTGGTGTAGGACGACCCGGGCCGGGTGATGAGGTAGCCGCTGTCCTCCATGTCGAGCACCCCGGTGAACAGGTCGGTGTTCGGACGGTGACCGATCGCCACGAACAACCCGGTGACGGGCAGGGTGGAGGTCTCGCCGGTGACGGTGTTGCGCAGCACGGCCCCTTCGAGCTTGTGCTCGCCGATGAGGTCGTCGACCGCGGTGTTCCACACCATCTCGATCTTCGGGTGGTTGAGGGCCCGCTCCTGCATGATCTTCGAGGCGCGCAGGCTGTCTCGGCGGTGGATCAGGTACACCTTCGACGCGAACTTGGTGAGGAACGTGGCCTCCTCGACGGCGGAGTCGCCGCCGCCGACCACGGCGATCTCCTGGCCGCGGAAGAAGAACCCGTCGCAGGTGGCGCAGGTGGACAGGCCGTGGCCGAGCAGCAGGGGCTCCTTCTCGAGCCCGAGCATCAGGCTCTGCGCACCCGTGGAGACGATGATCGAGTCGGCGAGGTACAGCTCGTCGCGGACCCAGACCTTGAAGGGACGCTCGCTGAAGTCGATGGCGGTGGCCTTCGCGGTGAGGAACTCGGCGCCGAAGCGGCCGGCCTGCTCGCGGAACTTCATCATCAGCTCGGGGCCCATGATGCCCTCGGGGAAGCCCGGGAAGTTCTCGACCTCGGTGGTGAGCATGAGCTGACCGCCGGGCTGGTCGCTGGTGCTCGACGGCTCACCTTCGATGACGAGCGGGGCGAGGCTGGCGCGGGCCGTGTAGATGGCCGCGGTGAGCCCGGCGGGGCCGGATCCGATGATGATGACGTTGCGGACGTTGTTGCTGGTGGTCACGTGGTTGCCTCTGCCTGGGGGGTGTGTCGCTTGCGCATGCAGAACAACCCGGCCAGGAACAGGATTCCGCCCATCAACATGTACGAGACCCACACGCTCGAGTCATGGTCGATCGCGCCGCCGATGTTGACGAGGCGCTGCAGCAGCTTGGTGCCGAGGATGACCGCGAGGATGCAGGCCGCGATGGAGGTGAACCCGACGATGACGCCGAAGACGATGCCGCGCGCGGCCACGACGGCCTTGCCGGTCACCTTGTCGCGGACCATGCCGACGTAGCGGTCGACGAGGTTGGCGAGCTCGGGAGCCCAGTTGGGATTGTTCAGCGGATTGCCGGCCATATGCGCCGAAGCCTAACCGGGCTGACGTCAGGGGGTGACGGTGGCGAGAACGGCGCAACCACCGGCGAGGTCGCGTGCGCTGACCTCGCCGGTCCCTGGGTCGCGCACCACGACCGCGGGCGTGCCCTGGTAGCTCACCTGTCCGACGGCCTCGTCGCCCTCGTCGACGCACGGGAGTGCGAGCCCGGGCAGCGGCAGCACCGGCTGCTGGGTGTTCGCGTAGTCGAGCAACGCCCGGGGCGTCGTGATCGCGACGACCAGATCGGCGGGACCCGCGATGCTGCTGACGGCGTCCTCCGGTGCGGGGGCCTCGGTGGCGGCCGGTGCTTCCGTGGCCTCGGAGGCCGCAGCTGACTCGATGGCAGCGGGCGACACCGTGCTGAACGCCGCATCGCCGGCATCGCCGGCATCGCCGGCAGCGCCGGCATCGCCCATCGGCGCCGCCTCGGCCGACTCCATCATCGGCGTCGCCGGATCGTCGGTCACGCGGGCGGCATCGGGCAGCGGGGTCTTGGCGGCGGCATCGGGTGCGATCGCCGTGCTCTCCTCGTCCGAGCCACCCAGCGAGCCGAGTCCGCCCACCACCAGCGCACCGACGAAGAGCACGCCGACGGCAGCGGCGGCCCCGGTGAGCAAGCGATACGTACGACGGCGGCGCTCGAACCGGATCACGTTGCCCGGTGCGGGAGCCGTCGCGACCGTGTCGTCGTCCTCGACGCGCTGGTCCTGCTGTTCGCTCTGGAGGGGATCGCTCTGGAGGGGATCGCTCTGGAGGGGATCGCTCTGGAGGGGATCGCTCTGGAGGGGATCGCTCTGGAGGAGGTCGAAGACCGAGAGCGCCGCTGCGAGGGCGTCCTCGCGGGGCCCTGCAGGGACGGCCACGTCGGCGAGTGCCGTCCGCTGGTCGCGCCAGGTGTCGAGGAGTTCGCGCAGGGCGGGATCGGCGTCGACCCGCGCCTCGTCGTCGGCCGTCGCCGTGCCGTCGAGGAGCGCGCTCACGGCGAGGAGGTCCTCGTCGGGCGTCTGGGGGTCGAGTGGGTCGTGGTTCATGGTCAGCGAGGTGTCAGCGTGGCGTCAGCGAGGGGTTGGACGTTCGTCGGGGTCGGGCTGGTTCCCGGCTCGCACGATCTGTGCCAGCGCCGCCCGGCCCCGGGCGATGCGGCTCTTCACGGTACCGATGGGCACGCC
>JBILUM010000338.1:0-4089 GCA_044370995.1 Ilumatobacteraceae bacterium
GTGCCAGAACTGCCCCGACGTGGTGCAGGCGCTGAACGCGATGAGCGTGCTCAACCCGAACGTCCGCCATGTGGCCATCGACGGCGCCCTGTTCCAGGGTGAGGTCGACGAGCGACAGGTGATGGCGGTGCCGAGCGTGTTCCTGAACGGTCAACCGTTCGCCCAGGGACGCATGACGCTCGAGCAGATCGTCGCCAAGCTCGACACCGGCGCGGCCGAACGCACCGCGAAGGCGATCGACGCGAAGGATCCCTTCGACGTCCTCGTCGTCGGCGGCGGACCGGCCGGCGCCGCAGCCGCGGTGTACGCGGCCCGCAAGGGCATCCGCACCGGTGTCGCCGCCGACCGCTTCGGCGGTCAGGTGCTCGACACGATGGGCATCGAGAACCTCATCTCGGTGCCCCACACCGAGGGCCCGAAACTGGTCGCCGCGCTCGAGGCACACGTCGCCGAGTACGACGTCGACGTGATGAACCTGCAGACCGCGACGGAGCTGGTGCTTCCCAGCGAACCGGGCGGACTGTACGAGGTGCGGTTGCAGAGCGGTGCGACGTTGCGTTCGAAGTCGCTCGTGCTCTCCACCGGTGCCCGGTGGCGTTCGATGAACGTGCCCGGCGAGGAGCAGTACCGCAACAAGGGCGTCACCTACTGCCCGCACTGCGACGGCCCGCTGTTCAAGGGCAAGCGCGTCGCGGTGATCGGCGGCGGCAACAGCGGCGTCGAGGCGGCGATCGATCTCGCCGGCCTCGTCAGCCACGTCACCCTGCTCGAATTCGACGACCGACTGCGCGCCGACGACGTGCTGCAGCGCAAGCTGCACAGCCTGCCGAACGTCACGGTGCTCACCTCCGCCCGCACCACCGAGGTGCTCGGCGACGGCAGCCGGCTGACGGCACTCGTCTACGAGGACCGCACGACCGGTGCGGTGCGCACGATCGACCTCGAGGGCATCTTCGTGCAGATCGGTCTGCTACCGAACACCGAGTGGCTCCGCGGCACGGTCGAACTGTCGGCCCGCGGCGAGATCGTCATCGACGACCGCGGCCAGACGAACCTCCCCGGCGTGTTCGCGGCCGGCGACTGCACCACGGTGCCGTTCAAGCAGATCGTGATCGCCATGGGTGCCGGGTCGACCGCGGCCCTCGCTGCGTTCGACCACCTGATCCGCACCTCGGCACCCGCCGCCCCTGCGCTCGCCACGGTCTGAGCGCACCTACCATCGGGCCTGCATGAACCTGCAGGACCTCCGCTACCTCGTCGCGATCGCCGATCACCGGCACTTCGGACGTGCTGCGGAGGCCTGCTTCGTCAGCCAGCCCACGCTGTCCACGCAGCTGCGCAAGCTCGAGAAGGAGCTGGGTGTCGACCTGGTCGAGCGCAACCCGAGGCACGTGATGCTCACCGAGATCGGCGAGCGGGTGGTGGAGCGGGCCCGCACCATGCTGCGCGAGGAGGCGGCGATCGGCGAGATAGCTCGCCAGGCACAGGATCCCGAGGCGGGCACCGTGCGGATCGGCCTGTTCCCGACCCTCGGCCCGTACCTGCTCCCCCAGGTCGTGCCCGCCCTGCACGCACGCTTCCCCCGGCTCGAACTCCTGCTCGTCGAGGAGAAGACCGAGCAGGTGCTCGCCCACCTGCGCGACGGCTCGCTCGACATCGGCGTGCTCGCCCTCCCGGTGAACGACGACCGCTTGCACGTGGAACCGCTGTTCGAGGAGGACTTCGTCCTGGCCGTGCCCGCCGAGCATGCGCTGGCCGGTGGCGAGGGCCTCGTGTCGATGGGTGTGATCGCGGGTCAGAGCGTGCTGTTGCTCGAGGACGGCCACTGCCTGCGCGACCAGGCGCTCAGCGTCTGCCACCTCGCCGGTGCGTCCGAACGAGGAGGCTTCCGCGCGACGAGCCTCGAGACGCTCCGCCAGATGGTGGCCGCCGGGGTCGGGATGACGCTGCTGCCCGAGCTGGCCGTGCAGTCACCCGTCTCCGGCGTCGCCATTCGCCGGTTCGAGCAACCTCGTCCGACGAGGCGGATCGCGATCTGCTGGCGCACGAGCCATCCGGCCCGGTCGTTCTTCCCCGAGATCGCCGCCCTGTTCCGAGATCTGCCCACGGGCCTGGTCACGCCCATCGCCTGACCGGTCCGGTCAGTCGCCCCACGGCAGCGAGTTGACTGCGACGAACACGTCGCCGGCGTCGATGTCGACCGAGTTCATCAGGTCGGAGCCGAGCGGTCGGGCGAGCGACCACAGCAGCGATCCCGTCGTCGCGTCGGCGGCCCCCAGCAGGCCCTCCCACAGCAGCACCAACACCGTGCCGTCGATCATCTGGGGTTCCCCCGGCAGATCCGAACGCGAGGTCCGCCACGACTCCGATCCATCGACCAACGATCGTCCGACGATCTCGCCGCCATCGACGACGACGACCACGTCGTCCCCCAGGGCCCACAGCGCACCGTACGACGGCTCACCCGACGCGGACCACCTGTTCTCACCGGTCGCCGCATCGAGCATCTGCACGACGCTTGGCGACGACGCCGACGGCCGCCCGCCGACCACCACACCGAACCCCGCATCCGGATGATCGAGCGCTCCGGTTCGCCAGCGCTCGACCCCTGTCGCGAGATCGAGCGCGATCAGGTCGGGACCGAACGGCACGAACGCGAGGTCGTCGAGGAGCGCGACCGATCCTCGCCCCACCACGACACTCGAGGTGTCGGACATGCCGATCGCAGAGCGCCACCGTTCGTCGCCGGTCGCTCGGTCGAGTCCCACCATCTCTCGTTGGGATCCGACCAGGACGACATCGTCACCTGCCGCCAGGAGTTGCAGCCCGCCGGCCGCGGCGGAGTCGTACGACCACTGCGTCGATCCGGTCGTGGCGTCGAGACCGACGATCGACTCGCCGGCACGGCCGATGGAGAGCACGACGGTCGGATGCCCGACGAGACCCGCCGACTCCGCGCTCGAGAATGCGACATCGTCCACGGACCACCGGATCGACCCCGTCCCCCGATCGTGCGCCGAGACCGACGACGAGAGGTCGTCGCGGATGGCGAGCACGTAGACGGTCGACTCGTCGGACCCGAGCACTGAACGCCAGGCGTCCTCGACCGAGCATGCGATCCACTCGAGGGATCCGTTGGTCGCATCGAACGCCCCTGCGGCGGGGAGGGAACCCGCGGCGCACTCGGCGAGCGGCGTCATGGCCTGCGCGGTCGTCGACACGTCCCCGCCGGTCGAGGCGGGCACCGAAGCCGGCGAAGGTCCTGACGTCGACACCGACGATCGGGTCTGGGTCGAGTCGGCCCCACAACCCGAGAGGAACACCACCATCACTGCGAGCACTGCGGTTCGAGATGCTTGCGACACCCCATGAACTCGAGACCGAACTGACGTCATCTCGATCACCACCTGGATCGGCGGACCACGAACGGGTCCCTCGCCGACACTGTGCACCTCCGCCGCGTCGCGGTGGAGAGCCCTAGGTCACGTCCCTGGCGGGGGACGTCGAGGTTCAGCTGAACAGGTGGACGAAGTCCTGCACCAGCAGGACGGTGAGGAGGCTCATCACGCATGCAGCCACCGCCGTGAAGTGCCAGCGCCAGCGGTGGTCGACGGCATGGAACCGGCGCACCGAGAACACGTCGCAGGTCATGGCGACGAGGCCGATCGTGATGCCGAGCAGCGGGCCGACCCCCGTGGCGAAACCCACCGCGGGCAGCACGAACGGGAACACGATGTAGGTGAGCAGGCACCGTGTGGCCGAGATGAGCATCGACTTCTGGAACGCGCTGTAGGCCTGGGCGCTGGTGACGCCCTCGGGACGCTCGCGGATGAACAGCACCTTGCGGGCGATGTGATCGGCCATCGAGCGCTGCTTGGCGCCACCGTGCATGACGGGGCAACCGCCGGCGGCCGCCGTTGCGTCGGGGGCCACCGCCTGCTTTGCCATCGCAGTGTGGTCGATCGGACAGCGCGAGGCGCTGGGGGCGGCGATCACCGGGGCGGACTGCATCTCCATCGATGCGCACTCTAGGAGTTCCGCTGAGCGACGTCACAGCTCTCAGGTGTGAATCGTGTGAATCGTGTGAAT